>JBBSUZ010000146.1:0-8081 GCA_038233965.1 Rhodothermales bacterium
GAGCACCTGCTGACGAACCGGCTCGACCTCTCGGACCTCGGCTCCAAGATGCGCGGCCTTCGCCGCATCGGCGTCCCGTACACCGACGCCGACATCGCCGCGGCCCCGGCGCGCGCCCAGGCCCAGGCGGACTCCATCGCGGCCTCGGTCGTCACGCAGGGCGGCCCCGAGCAGCTCGCCAACAAAGAGATCGTCGCGCTCGTCGCCTACCTCCAGCGCCTCGGCGTCGATCTCCAGCGCCTCAACGACGCCGCGCCGACGGCCGCCCTCCCGACGCCCTGAGGCGGCGCCATCGCCCTCTTCGCCCCGCCCTCCCATGTGGAAAGAGTCCATCCGCGCGCTCCAGACGGGCGCCCTCGGCGAGGTCGCCGTCGTCGCGTTCGTCCTCGCCTTCGTGCTCGTCGTCGGCTACGCGCTGACGATGTCCAAGCGGACGCGCACCGAGATCAAGAACCTCCCGCTCGACGACGCCCCCGAGTTCTACCCCGCCGAGCGCCAGCAGCCGCGCCCGGCGCCCCGCCGCACCGACGACCATGCCTGACCCGACGACCCCGCACGACCTCGTCGCCACCGGCGCAGACGCGACCGGCGACAACGCGCCTCAGGAGACCGCGCCCGACCCCGAGTCGCCGCTCCGCACGCCGGACGCGGCCGTCCTCCCCGAGGCGGCCGTCGGCGAGGGCGCCGTGGACCGCGTCATCCAGGGCCACACCTACGACGGCATCCGCGAGTACGACAACCCGATGCCGGGCTGGTGGGTCGCCCTGTTCTGGGTCGGCATCCTCTTCGCGCCGGTCTACATGCTCGGCATCCACACGTTCGGCTACATCAACACCTACGAGGACGACTTCGACCAGGCGGGCGCGCGCCTCGAGGCGGTCCGCACGGCCTACGCCGCCAACGGCCCCAGCTTCAAGACCGACGAGGGCGCGCTCCGCGAGTACGCCGGAGACGCGCAGATGGCGGCCGCCGGCGCGGCCCACTTCGCGACCATCTGCGCCGCCTGCCACGGCGCGCAGGGCCAGGGCGTCATCGGGCCGAACCTCACGGACGACCGCTGGATCCACGGCGGCTCGGCCCCGCAGGTCTGGGCGTCGATCGAGAACGGCTTCCCCGAGAAGGGCATGCCCCCGATGAGCTCGCAGCTCGACGAGGAGGCGCGCGCGCAGACGATGGCCTACGTCTACTCGCTCCAGGGCACCAACCCGCCGGACGCCAAGGCCCCCGAAGGCGAGGTCTCCGCCGGCATCTGACGGCGTGCCCCGGTGCGTGCCGCCGCCCGAACCCCCTGCTCGCTCGCTGACGCTCACTCGCTGTCCCCCTCAAAGGGGGACAGCCAGACAGGCTAAGCAAGACGCGCAACTGGAGGCGCAAGAACTGTCCCCGCTTCAAGGGGGACAGCCTGACCGCGCGGAGCGAGCATCAGCGAGTGCGCGGCCGGGCAGGGGGTTCTGTAACCGCCTAGCCCCACGCGCCCGCGTGTAGGGCATCCCCCGGCGGGCCGTGCGGGGGCGCGCCCGCCCGTGCCTCCGGCCGCGGCTCACGGCGCCCGCCGCGCCCCTGCCGGACCTTGGCCCTCTGTCCCTCCCCCACCCCGTGACCGCCTTCGTCCCGGCCGACGACGTCGGCATCCTCGAGTCGCCCGACGAGGTCCTCTCGACGCTGCGCGCCGACGGCTCGCGCCGCTGGCTCTACCCGACGCCCGCGAAGGGCCGCTTCTGGCTCCGCCGGCTCATCGTCGGCTGGGGCCTGATCGTGTTCTTCGTCGCCCTGCCGATCCTGCGCATCGCCGGCCGGCCGGCGGTTCTGCTGGACGTCGCCGCGCGCGAGTTCACCTTCTTCGGCTTCACCTTCTACCCGACCGACACGTTCCTGCTGCTGCTCGTCGGCATCGCGATCCTCGTGTCCGTCGCCCTGTTCACGGCCCTGCTCGGGCGCGTGTGGTGCGGGTGGGCGTGCCCGCAGACGGTCTACCTCGAGTTCTTCTACCGCCCGGTCGAGCGCTGGGTCGAGGGCGCCGAGCACGTCCGCGCGCGCCGCGACGCCGGGCCGTGGACGCTCGACAAGGCGTGGCGTAAGGCGGCCAAGTGGGGCATTTACGTCGTCGCCTCGTTCGCGCTCGCGCACACCTTCACGGCCTACTTCGTCGGGTGGGACCGCCTCGTCGAGTGGATGACGGGCCCGCCGACCGAGCACTGGGGCTACTTCGTCGTCGCCGCGCTCACGACCGGGCTCGTCCTGTTCGACTTCGGCATCTTCCGCGAGCAGATGTGCACGATCGCGTGCCCGTACGGCCGCTTCCAGTCGATCCTGCTGGACCCCGACTCGCTCATCGTCTCGTACGACCCGACGCGCGGCGAGCCCCGCGCCAAGCGCGGCAAGAAGGCCATCGCCGAGGAACAGACCGGCGTCCGCCCGCCGCTCGGCGACTGCATCGACTGCGGCGCGTGCGTCCGGACGTGCCCGACGGGCATCGACATCCGCGAGGGCCTCCAGATGGAGTGCGTCGCGTGCACGCAGTGCATCGACGCCTGCGACGACATCATGGACAAGATCGACCTGCCGCGCGGGCTCATCCGCTACACGTCCGAGCGCGCGCTCGAGGGCCGGAAGGCGCGGCCGATCCGCGGCCGAACCGTCGCCTACGCCACGCTCCTCATCGCCGTCTCGACCGTCTTCACGGTCGCCCTCACGACGCGCCACGCGTACGACGTCGGCGTCGGGCGGGCGGTCGGCGAGCCGTTCGTGGCGCTCGCGGACGGGCAGATCGGCAACCGCGTGCTCGTCCACGTCCGCAACCAGACGGCACGGCCGACGACGTTCCGGGTCGAGCTCGCGGCGCCGGCCGGCGGCGTCCTGCGGCTCGCCGCGTCGGAGCCCGTGGCCGTCACCGAGCACCAGATCACGCGCGTCGACGGCTTCGTGACCGTCCCGCAGTCCGTCTTCGCCGGCCAGGGCGAGGCGCCGGCGACGGTCCGCCTCGTGTTCGCGGACGGGACGGTCGAGGAGGTCCCGTTCACCCTGCTCGGGCCCACCCGCTAACCACCGTGACTGCATCCCGAACCCCCTGCTCGCTCGCTGACGCTCACTCGCTGTCCCCTTTCAAGGGGGACAGCCTGACTGTGCGGAGCGAGCGTCAGCGAATGCACGGTCGGGCAGGGGGTCCGAGCACAGCACCTCGCTGCAACGCGCCATGACGCCCCCGCCCCAGCACGTCCGCACGCGCGGGCCGGCGCGGCCGCGCAACATCGCCGCCGGCATCCTGTCGGTCGCGGTCATCATCGCCGTGCTGCTGCTCTGCGGGTGGTTCGCCCGCCGGACGGGCCCCGAGATGCCGCGCGACGCCGAGTCGCCCACCGAAACGCCCGCCACGCCATGACGCCCACGCCCTCGGACCGCAAACCGCCGCTCGTGCCGTCGCACATCGCGTGGCCCGCGTTCATCGTGTTCCTGCTCGCGGTCACGATCAGCATGGTCGCCGTGACGGTCTACGCCGCACGCTCGGACGGCGGGGCGCGGCCGGTCGAGACCGTCGCCCCGCCCGCCCGCCGATGACCAGCGAGGCGCCCCGGACCGCCATCGACGCCGACACGGCGTGTGCGCACTGCGGGCTGCCCGTGGGGCGCCGGCCGTCGTGGACGTCCGCGGGCGAGGCGTGCTGCTGCACGGGCTGCGCGGTCGTCCGCGACGCGCTCGCCGCGGCGGGCCTCGGGGCGACGTTCGACCGGCTGCGCGCGATCGCGCCGTCCGAGCGGCGCGTGCGCCCGCAGACGCCCGAGGCGCTCGCGCTGGCCGAGATGGACCGCCCGGCCTTCCTCGAGGCCTCGACGCGACCCGCAGCGAATGGACTTCGGGAGGTCGACCTGTTCGTCGACGGCGTCCACTGCGCGGCCTGCGTGTGGCTCGTCGAGCGGATGGCGCACGACGTCGACGGCGTCGCGGCGTCGCGGCTGGACCTGCCGCGCGCGCGCCTGCGCCTGACGTTCGACCCCGAGCGCGTGCGCCTGAGTGACGTCGGGCGGTGGCTCGCGCGCTTCGGCTACGCCGTCCGCCCCAGCCGCCCTGAGGCTGGGCAGGCGACGCAGGCCGAGCGCCGCCTGCTCGTGCGCGTCGGCGTCGCGTGGGCGCTCGCGGGCAACATCATGCTCGTCACGTTCGCGCTGTACAGCGGCCTCACGCCCGGCGACCCGCTCGGCGCGGCGGCGCGGTGGTTCAGCCTCGCGCTCGCGATCCCGGCCGTCGTCTATGGCGGCGCGCCGTTCTTCCAGCGCGCGTGGGCGTCCATTCGGGCCGCCGTCCGGGCGCGGAGCGTGCGCCACCTGCACCTCGACACGCCCATCGCGCTCGGCATCGCCGTCGGCGCGCTCCAGAGCGCGTGGGCGACAGTGACGGGCAACGGCGAGGTCTGGTTCGACTCGGTCGCCGTCCTCATCGCGGCCCTGCTCACCGCCCGCTGGCTCCAGCTCCGCAGCCGCCGGCTCGCCGGCGAGGCCTCCGAGCGCCTGCTCGCGCTCGTCCCGCGCGTCGCCCGCCGCGTCGATGCCGACGGCACGGCCCACGTCGTCGAGCTCGACTCGGTCCGACCCGGCGACCTCATCGACGTCCCCGCCGGCGAGGTCCTGCCCGTCGACGGCGTCGTCGAGGCGGGCGCGAGCCGGCTGGACCGCGCGGCGCTGACGGGCGAGGCGCGGCCCGAGACCGTGAGTGTCGGCGCACGCGTCGAGGCGGGCACGACCAACCTGTCGTCGCCGCTCCGTGTGCGGGCCGTCTCCGTCGGCGAGGCGACGCGCGTCGGACAGCTGCTCGCGTTCGTCGAGAACGGCGACGCCGCGCGCGCGCCGGTCGTGCTGTGGGCGGACCGCCTCGGGGGCGTCTTCGTGCTCGCGGTGCTCGGGCTGGCTGCGGTGACGGCGGCGGTGTGGGCGGTGCTCGATCCGGGCCAGATGCCGGCCCACGTGACGGCTCTGCTCGTCGTGACGTGCCCGTGCGCGCTCGGCATGGCGACGCCGCTCGCGCTCGCCGTCGCGTCCGGCCGCGCTGCCCGCGCCGGCATCTTCGTCAAGTCCGACGAGGCCGTGCAGCGCCTCACGGAGGTCGACACGGTCGTGCTGGACAAGACGGGCACGCTCACCGAGGGCCGGATGGAAGTCGCCCACTCGCTCGGCAGCGAGCACGCGCTCGACCTCGCCGCCGCGCTCGACGCGCACGCGACGCACCCGGTCGCCGAGGCGCTCGTCCGCGCCCGCGGCGTCCTGGACGAGCCGGTCACGGACATCGAGGCGATCGCCGGTCAGGGCGTCGTCGGAATCGTCGGGCGCGTCCGCGTCGTCGTCGGGCGGCCTGCGTTCGTCGCCGCGCACTCGGCTCCGCTGCCGGCGGCGTGGACCGAGGCGCTCGCGGCGTGGGCGCGGGCGGGCCAGACGCCCGTCGCCGTGGCGGTCGACGGCGAGCCTGCGGCCGTGCTCGGCGTGGGCGACCGGCTGCGGCCCGAGGCGGCCGCGCTCGTCGCCCGCTTCCAGGCCGAGGGCAAGGCCGTCCACGTCCTCTCCGGCGACGACCCGGCGACGGTCGCCGCCGTCGCGGCAGAACTGGGCGTGATGGACGCGCGCGGCGGCGTCTCGCCCGAGGCCAAGCGCGCCGCCATCGAACAGATGCAGGCCGAGGGCCGCGTCGTGCTGATGGTCGGCGACGGCGTCAACGACGCCGCCGCGCTGCGCCAGGCCGACGTCGGCGCGGCGGTCGGCGGCGGCACGACGGCCGCCCTCGTCGCGGCCGACCTCTTCCTCACGCGCCGCGGCATGGCCCCGCTCGCCGACGCGCTCGGCGGCGCCCGCCAGGCCATGCGGACCGTCCGCCGCCTGCTCGCGCTCTCGCTCGCCTACAACGCCCTCGGCGCGGCCGCCGCCGTCGCGGGCCTCGTGACGCCGCTCGTCGCCGCGGCCGCGATGCCGCTCTCGTCGCTCGCCGTCGTCGCCCTCGCCCTGACGCAGCCGTCGTTCAAGGGGATTGGGGATAAGGGATTGGGGATTGGCAGAGACAAATCGGGTCACAGCCCCGAATCTCCCTAACCCCCAATCCCCAAAACCCAGTCCCCGCCGTGAACATCCTCTACGTGCTCGTCCCGCTCGCGCTCGCGCTCGCGCTCGGCGGCGTGGCCGCCTTCCGGTGGGCCGTCCGCGACGGCCAGTTCGACGACGTCGAGACGCCGGCCCTCCGCATGCTCCTCGACGACGAGGATGACCCTGACCTCCCCTCCCATGTCTGACGCCCCCACGCCCCGCACCGCCGCCGCCGCCGCGCCCACGCCTCAGTCGCCCGTCAAGGGCGCCGTCGTCCCGACCGACGCGGCGACGTTCCGCTGGGCCGCCCCGCCCGGCACGGCCAGCTTCGACCTGCGCGTCGCACTCGCCTCGGATGCCAGCACGCCGGTCGTCGAGCTCGAGAACCTGCCGTCGACCGAGGCGCTGCTCGCCGACGTCCTCCCGCCGGGCGACGCGCTGTGGTGGGTCCGCCGTACGGGCGGCGCGTGGAGCGCCCCGGCCACATTCCGCGCCGGCACGCCCGCCGACGTCGAGGCCGCCCGCGCGGCCGCGGAGAGTTCGGAGGTCGAGGCCGTGCGGCAGGTGGCGAAGGCCGGCCCCGACCTCGACGGAGTTCCGCCCGCCCCCCTCTGGCCCTACGTCGAGGGCGAGGCGCTCGAAGGCGCGGCCCCGCTGGACTGGGCGACGGTCCCCGGCTTTACCGCGCCCGCCCGCGACGACCGACCCGCTGCCAGCGCCGCCGCGCCGCATCCGCTCGCCCCGCTCGGCGGCGCCGTCGTGGACGCCGTCGGGGTCGAGCTGCAGTGGACGGCCGTGCCCGACGCGACGGGCTACGACGTCGAGCTGTCGCCGCACGACGCCTTCGACCGCGACGTGCTGACGCTCGACGCCGGCCGGGCGACCGCGATCGGCTTGGCCGGGCTCGTCCCGCCGTCGGGCCACCGCCTCCTGTGGCGCGTCCGCGCCCGGACCGGCGACGCGGCGACGCCGTGGAGCGCCTACGGACGCTTCTATCCGTCGACGGACACCGCGACGGACGCCTTCACGAACAGTCTCTCGGCCGCGCACGCCGCCGCGCGCCGCCAGCAGGAGCACACGCGCGCCGTCCGCGACCGCGAGCTCGAACTGCTCGCCAACCACGAGCGGCCGGACGCCGTGACGTCCAATGCGACGCTCTGGGCCGTCATCGCGATGGTCGTCTCGGGCACCGTCGTCGGCGTCATCGCCACCGTGCTGAGCCTCATGCTCGGCGGGTGAAAGGGGGATATGCGATACGGGATGCGGGATGGGAACAGCATGGGCGCCCATCCCGCATCCCCGATCCCGTATCCCGGCTACGCGCCGCACATCTCGGTCGCGCGGTGCGGCGCGTGGCCCGCAGGCGCGACCGCGCCGACGCTGCGCGCGACGGTCAGCAGGCCCATCACGACGACGAGCACGCCCGCCATCCGCTGCATCCAGAGGCGCCGGTCGGGCCGCAGCCGCGATCCCATCGCGCCGACGACGGCCAGCGCCGGAATCGTCGCCAGCCCGAAGACGGCCATCGTGAGCGCGCCCATCGCCGCCCCGCCGGACGTCGCGGCCACGGCCAGCATCCCGTAGACGAGCCCGCACGGCAGCAGCCCGTTCACGGCGCCGAGCGCGACGAGCGCCCCGCGCCGCTCGGAGGCCACGAGCCGCCCGACGACCGGCCCGAGCCGCGACGCGAGGCGTCCGGTCGAGAACCGCTGCGGCCCGACCGAGACGCCGCACACGGCCAGCCCGGCCACGACCATCAGCGCGCCGAGCCCCAGCCCGACCGCCCCGCCGACCGTCCCGAACGTCGCCCGCAGCGCCATCCCGGCCCCGCCGGCGACGGCCCCGAACGCCGCGTACGTCAGCGTCTTGCCGAGGAAGTACGCCGCCTGCCGGGGCGCGACGGACCCGGTGGACCCGACGCCGAGCAGCGCCACGAACCCGCCGCACATGCCGACGCAGTGGGCGCTGCCGAGCAGCCCGGCGATGAGCGCGGCGACGAGGGGTTCCATGTGCGAAGGCTAC
>JBBSUZ010000147.1:0-8057 GCA_038233965.1 Rhodothermales bacterium
GATGGCCGGCCGCGGCACGCGCCTGCGCCCGCACACGCACGTCACCCCGAAGCCGCTGCTGCCCGTCGCCGGGACGCCGATGGTCGAGCGCATCATCGAGACGTTCGTCGCCGCCTTCCCGACGCCCTTCGACGAGGCCGTGTTCATCCTCGGCCGCGACTTCGGGCCCGAGGTCCGCCACCAGCTCACGGAGATCTGCGGGCGCCACGGCATCACGGCCCACTTCGAGGTGCAGGAGGAGGCCCTCGGGACGGCCCACGCCGTCGCCTCGGCCGGCCGCCACCTCGCCGGCGAGGTCGTCGTCGTGTTCGCGGACACGCTGTTCATGATGGACCACATCGACCCGTTCACGACCGACGCCGTCATCTGGACCATGACCGTCGAGGACCCGTCCCGCTTCGGCGTCGTGGTGCAGGACGGCGACCGGATCACGGACTTCGTCGAGAAGCCGGACACGCCGATCTCGAACGAGGCCATCGTCGGCATCTACTACATCCGCGACGGCGACGCGCTGAAGCAGGCCATCCAGTACCTGCTGGATCACAACGTGACGGGCAAGGGCGACGAGTACCAGATCACCGACGCCTTCGACCGGATGCTCAAGGCCGGCCAGACGTTCACGACGGCCGCCGTCACCGAGTGGCTGGACTGCGGGACGATCCCGGCGCTGATGGAGACGAACGTGATCGTGCTCGGGCAGGACGGCCAGAACGTCACGCACGGGACCATCGAGGACGGCGCGACGGTCATCGAGCCCGTCTTCATGGGCCCCGGCTCGCGCATCTCGTCGGGCTCGACCGTCGGGCCGAACGTGGCGCTCGAGGAGAACGCGGTTGTCGAGCGCTCGACCGTCCGCGACTCGGTCGTCTTCGCCGACGGCGTCGTGACGGGCTCGGACCTGCACGGCGCGCTCGTCGGGCACAGCGCGCGCGTCTCGGGCTTCACCGGCACGCTCAATATCGGCGACCACGCGACGGTCGGCGAGGGGTAGGAATCTGAGGTGCGAGGCGTTACACTTGTAACTACATCCTCCACCTCTCCCATGCCTGTCTCCATCTTGACGAGCCGCAAAGGCCGCGCCCGCCGCATCGGCAACTCGGTCGGGCTGACGCTGCCGAAAGCCATCCGCGAGCAGTTCGGCATCGTCGACAAAACGGACCTGACCATCTCGGCGACGCCGGACGGCATCCTCATTCAGCCGCAGCACGACGCCAAGTTCGCCGAGGCGATGGACGCTTTCGAGCGCGTCTCGGCTCGCTACAAGAACGCTCTGAAGGAGCTGGCAAAGTGACGGCCGAGCCGCGCTGGCTCGAGCGCATCGAGGTGGATGCGTTCCACGACGCTGAAATCTGCCGCGACGGAGGGC
This sequence comes from Rhodothermales bacterium, assembly GCA_038233965.1. Classification (GTDB taxonomy): domain Bacteria; phylum Bacteroidota; class Rhodothermia; order Rhodothermales; family Rubricoccaceae; genus DASVSE01. The sequence continues at coordinate 1,367 of JBBSUZ010000147.1, forward strand.
TTCCGGGCATCCGTGACGCCGGAGCCATCGAGTCGGCGCTCGCGCGGCCGAGGCAGAAGATGACGTACGAGACGCCGGATCTCGCGGGCCTTGCGGCAGCCTACGGGTTCGGGTTTGCGAAGAACCACGGTTACCTCGATGGCAACAAGCGCATCGCCCTGCTCGCGCTAGCCGTGTTTCTCGACCTGAACGGGTACGATCTCGTCGCGACCGAGCCCGAAGCCGTGACGGTCATCCTCGGCGTCGCCTCGGGCGAGCTGGGCGAGGCCGAGCTGGCCGTGTGGATTCGGCGTTCGATGCAGCCGAGACGCGCACCCGCGCCGCGCTGACGCGTTCTTCGAGCATGACCTCTGACGTGACCCTCTACCCCGCCGACGCCGAGCAGCGCCTCGGCTTCGACGTCGTCCGCGCGCGCCTCGACTACCACGCGCGGACGCCCTACGGCGCCGACGTGCTCGCCGCGCTCCGCCCGTCCTCGGACGAGGCGGACGTCCGCGCGCGCCTCGGGCGGGCCGGCGAGATGACCGACCTCATCGGCTTCGACGACCCGTTCCCGCTCGCGACGTCCGACGACGTTCGCCCGACGATCGCGCGGTTGCGCCCGCACGACTCGCTCGTCGACGGCGCAGACCTGGCAGCGTTAGGCCGCGTGCTCGCCGTGCTCCGGCTCGTCCACGACTACCTGCACGCGCGCAAGGCAAAGGCGCCGGGGCTCTGGAAGGTCGCGGAGCGGATCGTCGTGATGAAGCCGCTCGAAGACCGCATTTCGCGAACGATCGACGACGCCGGACACGTCCGCGACGACGCGAGCCCGCTGCTGTCGGATCTCACGCGCCGGCTCGTGTCGTCCAACGGACGTCTCCGTGAGACGCTCAGCATCGCGCTCCGCGCGGCCATCGCGGCGGGCTGGGCGACCGAGGCGCAGCCGACCATCCGCGGCGGCCGCGCTGTCATTCCCGTACGGGCGGAAGCCAAGCGAAAGGTGCAGGGCTTCGTCCACGACGTCTCGGCCTCGGGCCAGACCGTCTTCATCGAGCCGGCGTCCGTGCTGGACCTCAACAACGAGATCCGCGAGCTCGACATCGAGCGTGCGCGCGAGGTCGAGCGCATCCTGCGCGAGCTCTCGACGCACGCCCGCCACCACGGCGACGACGTCCTCGACGGGCTCGGTGCGCTCGGCCGCCTGGACGCCGCGGCCGCCGTCGCCCGGCTGAGCCTCGAAACTGGCGCGCTCGTGCCCGAGGTCGGCGAGACGGGCGCACTGCGCCTCATCGGGGCGCGCCACGTCGGGCTCGTGCTGCGCGAGGCGCTGAAGCCGAAAGCCGAGCAGCGGCCGGTCGTCCCGCTCACGATGTCGATGGGCGACGGCGACGGGCCGGACGACGACCGCCCCGAGGCCGCGACCGTGCTCGTCGTGACGGGCCCGAACGCGGGCGGCAAGTCCGTCGTGATGAAGACGGTCGGGCTGACGTCGCTGATGGCGGCGTGCGGCCTGCCGGTGCCCGCCGCGCCCGGTACGCGCATCCCGCTGCCGACGCAGATCTTCGTCGACGTCGGCGACCAGCAGTCGATCGCGGACGACCTCTCGACGTTCACGAGCCACCTCACGCACGTCGCGGCGATGCTCGAAAACGCCGACAACCGCTCGCTGTGCCTCCTGGACGAGGCGGGCACGGGCACGGACCCGGCCGAGGGCGGCGCGCTCGCCGAGGCTGTCCTCCGGCGCCTCGCCAGCCGCGGCACCCGCGTCGTCGCCACGACGCACGTCGGCGCGCTCAAGGCGTTCGCGCACGACACGCGCGGCGTCGCCAACGGCTCGATGGCCTTCGACCGCGAGACGATCGCGCCGACGTACCGCTTCCGCGCCGGCGTCCCGGGCTCGTCGTACGCCTTCGAGATCGCCGCCCGCGTCGGCCTCCCCGAGCCCGTCGTGACCGACGCCCGCGCCCGCGTGGGGGAGGGGACGGTCCGCCTCGACGCGCTCGTCGCCGACGTCGAGAAGCGCGCCGAGGACGCCGAGGCCAACCTCGCGCAGGCCGACTTGCGCCTGGCCGAATCCGAAGCGCGCCTCGTCGACGCCGAGCGGATCCGCCGCGACTACGAGCAGCGCCTCGAACGCCTTCGCGCCGACACCGACGCCCGCCGCGCGGCCGCGCTCGCCGAGGCCGATGAGATTCTCGCCGGTGCCAACGCCTCCGTCGAGCGGGCCGTCCGCGAGATCCGCGAGGCGCAGGCCGACCCCGACGCCACGCGCGAGGCGCGCGAACAGCTCGACGCCGCCCGCGCGATCGTCGCCAAACGGACCGGCGCCGTGCGGAAGCGGCAGAAGCAGCGGCGTCCCGAGGCTGCGCCTGTTATCGCCGCGTCTGGGCCGGTCGAGCCCGGCGACCACGTCCGCGTGGACGAGGCCGGGCCGGTCGGCGAGGTGAGGGAGGTGACGTCGAAGGAGGCCGTCGTGGCGTTCGGGCAGCTGGTGAGCCGCGTCAAGCTGGGCCGGCTCGTCAAGGTCGGCGGACCGACGGCGCGCCCCGGCCGGGCCGTCTCGGCGACGGCCAGCCGCGCGGCCCGCCGCGCGCCGAGCGGATCGTCCGGCAGCGGGTCGGGCGGCTCGATGAGCGCGCTCTCGGCGCGGACGCGCCTCGACCTCCGCGGCGCGCGCGTCGACGAGGCCCTGTCGGACGTCGAGCAGTTCGTCGACGCCGGGCTCGTCGCGGGCGTGCCGAGCCTCGAGATCGTCCACGGCAAGGGCACGGGCGCGCTGCGGCAGGCGATCCACGAGGCTCTCGCGCGCCGCCGCGATGTCGCCGGCTTCGCCGTCGCGCCCATCGACCAGGGCGGCGACGGCGTCACGGTCGTCCGCTTCGCGTGACCGCAGGCGGAACAGACCTCCACGCGACCGCCCGCCCCATTCCGAGCGGCAGTCCTCAGAGAGCCACCTGTCGCTCGCGGATCGCGCGCTCGATCGTCGTGGCCAGGTTTCGCGGGTCGACCGGCTTCGAGAGGTAGGCGTCGCAGCCGGCGGCCAGGCACCGCGCGCGGTCCTCTGGCATCGCGTTGGCCGTCAGCGCTACGATGACCGGCATCCGGGGGAGCGCGACGTCCGCCCGGATGTGGCGCGTCGCCGTGTAGCCGTCCATGACCGGCATCATCATGTCCATCAGCACGACGTCGTAGGCGCGGGCGCGGACGGCCTCGACGGCCTCGAGGCCGTTCTTGGCGAGGTCGGGCGTGTAGCCGAGCCGCCGGAGCGTCAGCGAGGTGACCCGCTGGAGGACCGCGTCGTCCTCGACGACCAGGACGCGCGCCGCGGGCAGGATGGCATCCATGGGCATCACGACTGTGCCCGGCGCACCCGGGGGAGGCGGGGCGTCGGCAGGCGGCTCGGGCGTGCCGGGCGCCCCGCCGTCCCCGGACGCCTTGCCGGCCCCGAACAACTCGGCGACCTCGAGCAGATCGGCGACCTCGAGCAGATCGGCGGCCTCGAACGGCTCAGCAGCATCGAGCGGCTCAGCAGCATCGATCAGATCAGCAGCCCCGAGCGGCTCAACAGCATCGGGCGGCTCAGCGGCCTCGAGCGGCTCAGCAGCATCGAACGGCTCAGCGGCCCCGTACTCCTCGAACACGATCTCGGCCCCGGGCGGCGGCGGGACGGCGGGGACGGTGAAGCGGAAGACCGAGCCGTGGCCCGGAACCGAGTCGGCCGTCAACTCTCCGCCCATCATCCCGACGAGCCGGCGGCAGATCGAGAGCCCGAGGCCCGTCCCGCCATGCGTGCGGGCCGTCGAGGGGGCGGCCTGCTCGAAGCGCTCGAAGACGGCGTCGAGGCGGTCTGCGGCGATGCCTTCACCGGTGTCCGCGACCGAGAACACGAGCGTCTGCGGGGTGTCGGCGTCCGGTCGGACGCGGACGCGGACGCTGCCGGTCTCCGTGAACTTGATCGCGTTCGCGAGCAGGTTGATGAGGACCTGCCGCACCCGGGCCACGTCGCCGTAGATCGTTCCGGCGACGGCGTCGTCGATGTCGGAGCTGAGGTGGAGCCCCTTCGCGGCCGCTTGCTGCGAGACCATGCTCAGCGCCCCGGCGACGGCCTGGCGGACAGCGTACGGCTCGGCCTCGATCTGAAGCATTCCGGCCTCGATCTTGGAGAAATCCAGGATGTCGTTGATCACCGCGAGAAGCGCGTCGCCGGACGTCCGGACGGTGCCGACGAACTCGCGCTGCTCGTCGGTGAGGCTCGTCCCGAGCAGGAGCGACGTCATGCCGGTGACGCCGCTCATCAGCGTCCGGACCTCGTGGCTGGTCGTCGCGAGGAACTCGCTGTTTGCCTGCGCCGCGGCCTCGGCGGCGTTCTTGTCCGCGAGAAGCTGCGCCTCGGCGGCTTTGAGGGCCGTCACGTCGTGCGCGATGGCGACGAGCCCGATGATGGCGCCGCTCGGGGCGCACACGGGGATGCGCGTGGCGAGGTGCGTGCGGCCGGGATGCCGGGCCTCCTCCTGCTGAAAGACCGCGATGCCAGACTCCATCACGGCCACGGCGTCGTCCCACTCGCCGGGCGAGAGCGCATCGGCGCCGCCGTCCTCTCCCGACGTGCCGTTTGGGTTGCCGTCGCGGAGACGGACGCTCGCCGGGTTCCGGAGCACGACGTGCCCGGCGCGGTCGACGGCCACGATCGGATCCGGGATCGCGTCGATGATGGTCTGGAGCGTGCGCCGGCGGGTATCGGCCGCGTTGAGCGCGGCCGCATTGAGCGCGGACGTGTCGACGGTGACCACGCGGAAGGAGATGCCGGTGAGATGGCGGCCGCCGTCCGCAGTAGGATAGAGGGAGAGGTCTGCCGCGAGCTCGCTTCCGTCGGCGCGGAGAAGCGTGGCGCGCTCGGGGGGGGGCGCGGCGGTGCCGGCCTCCGGCGTGCTCCGAAGGCGTGAGCTGAAGGCGGCGCGGGAGCTCCGCGCGAGAACCGTCTCGGCGAAGCCCGACCCGGCGAGAGTCCCGGGCGCGTGCCCCAGCGCCTCGCAGGCCGCCCGGTTCGCCGTCAGAATCAGGCCGTCCCCATCGACGACGACGACGACGTCCGGGACGGCGTCGAGGACGCTGGGGGACAGGCCGGCATCACGAAACCGACCGAGCGCGCGCCGCAACCAGCGCGTCGCTGCCGAGCCGCCGTCCGTGGAGACGATGCTGTCAGACGAGAGCGGGTCGGGCATGGCAGCGGAAGATGTGGTGATCGGGTATCAGCGGCCGGGTGGGCGAGTTAAAGGGCACCCCCAGAATGAGCGCAGACCCGCCGGGGGCGGGTGCTCCCGGCCCGTCCTGCACGTCGGCCCGCGTGCATCGGCGAGGCAGTTGGACCGGCCGACAGGGAGCAGAGGGACTGCGCGGCACCTCGGGTGCCCACGGCACCGGCCGCGGTGCCCGAGGAGCCCGCCCGTCCACCTGACGCCCCGCCGTGTCCACCCCTGCCGACACATCACGGGCGCACCGGGGGCCGTTGCGTGCCCTTCCGCCTTCGGTCTACCTTTTGCGTCTGCCCGGACGCGCCCCCCGCCGACCCTATGCCTCTCGGATTCCCGTCACCGGTTCGCCTCCTCGTGTGCGTGCTCGCGCTCAGCGCCGGCGCGGCCGCGCTCGCCCCGACCGCCTTCCCCGACGACGAGGTCGAGCGGGTCGAGGCCGGCCTCCGCGCCGGTGACGCCGACGCCGTGCTCGACGGCTCGGCCGCGCGCGTCGAGGTCGTTCTCTTTGGGCAGGGCAGCACGTACCGCCGGGCGCAGGCCGCGCACGTGCTCCGCGACTTTTTCCGCCGCTACCCGCCCGAGCGCGTCTCGCTCCCCGAGCGCGCGTCGAGCGACGAGGGGCGGACGGCCATCGGGCGTTACTGGACGCAGGACGGCGGCGCGCCGCTGACGGTCCGCATCCTGCACCGCGCGTCGGGCGGCGGCTGGGAGCTGGCCTCGATCCGGGTCGAGCGGCAGCCCCTCATCCGAGGCGGCGGGCGGTAGGCGGCCGCACGGTCCGCCGTGCCGATCTTGCCGGCCCCGACCTCACCACCGCCCGTGTCCCGCCCCGTCACCGTCCTCGCCGCCGGCGCGATCGTGCTCGCGGTGCTGCTCGTGGCGGCGCTCGGCCTCGGGGCCCTACGCGCCCGACAGGCCGACGCGCCCGGCCGCGCCGAGCAGGTCCGCGACGCCGCCATCGCCGACGTCCGCGAGGAGCTGGCGGACGTCTTCGAGCAGATGGACCGCCACGCGGACCGTGCGGCCGAGGACCCGGCCGTCCGCGTCGCGCTCGTCCGCAGCGACACGCTGACGCGCGGCGACACCCTGGCGGACGCCGGCGCGCTCACCGCCCTCGCGCGTCTCGACGTGCCCGCATCGACGTCCGTCGACGTCGTCTCGCGGCGCGGCGCGCTCGTCGCATGGGCCGGCATCGCGTTCCCGCGCGCGCCCGGCGCGCCGCCCGACTCCGCGCTGTCGCAGACCGTCCGCGACGGCGCCGGCCGACGTGCATTCGCGCTGTGGGTGCCCGTCCGCGATACCGCCGGCCGCGTCGTCGGCGCTGTGCGTGTGGTGCGGCTGGCGCAGGCCGCCGTGCCCGTCCGCAACCGCTACCTGCAGGACTACGACGTCGCCGACGAGTGGCGGCCGCGCGTGGCCGTCCCGTTCACCGTCTCCTTCGGCGACGTCCGCGGCGC
>JBBSUZ010000148.1:0-8049 GCA_038233965.1 Rhodothermales bacterium
GACGGACCAGAGCGCGACGCCTTCCTCGACTCGCTCGATGCCGAGACGCGTGGCCGCCTCGACCCGCTGCTCGCCGACGCGCTCCGCGACGACCCGCTGCTGGACCGGCCCGCCGCCGCCTTCGACGTGCTCGCCGGGGCGCTCCATCAGGAATGCGACGTCCACGCCGGCGAGCGCATCGGGCCGTACCGCATCGAGGCGCTCGTTGGGGAGGGCGGCATGGGGCGCGTGTATCGCGCGCGCCGCGCGGACGGCCTCTTCGACCAGACCGTCGCGGTCAAGGTCGTCCGCCACTCGCTCGCGCTCGCGGGCTCCGACGTCGCTGCGCGCCTGCGCCGCGAGCGCGACCTGCTCGCCGCGCTGGACCATGTCGGCATCGCGCGCCTTCTCGACGGTGGCGAGACCGAGGACGGCGTCCCGTACCTCGTCACCGAGTTCGTCGACGGCACGGCGATCACGGACTATGCTGACGCACACGGGCTGGAGGTCGCCGCCCGCGTCCGGCTCGTGGTCGACGTCGCGCGTGCGGTCGACCACGCGCACCGGCGCTTCGTGGTCCACCGCGACCTCAAGCCCTCCAACGTCCTCGTCGCCGAGCGGGACGGCGCGCCGCGGCCCGTCGTGCTGGACTTCGGCATCGCCAAGCTCCTCGACGCCGCCGACGAAGCCTCGGGCGCGTTCCCGCTCACGCGGACCGGGCTCCGGATGCTCACGCCGGCCTACGCTGCGCCCGAGCTGTACGACCCGACCGTGACCGTGACGACGGCCGCCGACGTCTACGGCCTCGGTGCGCTCCTGTACGAACTGCTCACCGCCCGCCGTCCGCACGACGACACGCACGCGACGGGCCCGGCGACGACGGAGCCCGTGCGACCGTCGAAGGCGGTCACCGCGCTGGCCGACGGCACACCCGCCCCGCCGCGCGTCGCGGCGCGCTCGCGCTCGCTGCGCGGCGATCTCGACACGATCTGCCTCACGGCCCTCCACCCGGACCCTGCGCGGCGTTACGCCTCGGCATCCGCCTTCGCCGGCGACCTCGAGCGGTTCCTCGACGGACGTCCCATTGAGGCGCGTCGGGACTCGGTCGCCTATGTCGCGCGCCGGTTCGTCCGCCGCTACCGGGGCGTCGTCGCCGCCGCGGCCGTTGCGCTCGTGGCGCTCGTCGGCGGGCTCGGCGCGTCGCTGGTCTCGCTGAACAATGAGCGCGCGGCCCGAGCCGATGCCGAGGTGGCCGCAGTGCGCGCAGCCGAGGCGGCGGGCCTGCTCGCGGACATGTTCCGCACGGCCAACCCCGACTACGACGACGGGCACGTCGTGACCGTCGCCGAGGCCGTCGAGGAGGGCGTCGCACGCGTCCGAGCCATCCAGTCGGACCCGCTGCGGGCGTACATGCTGCGCATCCTGGGGCACACCTACATCCAGCTCGGCGAGCCCGCCACCGCAGACTCGCTGCTGCAGGACGCCCTCGCCATCCACGGCGAGGCGGCGTCGAGTGAGGAGGCGTCGCTGGTGCGGATGGACCTGCTCGCGACACGCGATGCCCTCTCGGACCCGAGGCGGGTGCTCGTGCTCGGGCGCCGCCTCTACGCCGATCACCGGAGCGACCCGGATCCCAGGATCGCGCTCGGCGCGCTCACGTTCTCGTCGCGCGCGGAGATGTCGCTCGGGAGGAACGGCCGAGCCGTCGCCATCGCAACGCTGGCCCAGCATCGGGCCGCGGCAGGGGGGACGCCCGAGCAGCGCATCCGAGCGGAAGGGAATCTCGGCGAGATGCTCGCCCTCGCCGGGCGCAGACGCGAGGCACTCCCGTATCTGGAGGAGGCTGTCCGGGTGAGCGTGGCCACATTCGGATTACGAAACGGCCGGACGTCCAGTGCCATGGCGACCCTGGGCGACGTGCTCGGGCAACTCGGAGAGACGGCTCGCGCCGAGGCGCTTCTGAGAGCGTCCATCGCGTTTCATGCGGAGCGGTATGGTCGCAACCGCATCGGGTACCTGCTCGCGTCCCTCGGCCGCGCCAAACTGCGCGCAGGCCAGTTCCGGGAGGCCGCAGCGCTCTTCGACTCCGCCGCGACGATGGGCGAGCCGATCATCGGGCGCGATCACCCGGACATCGGCGAGTGGCGGACGTCCCAGGCGGAGGCGCTAAACGGCTATGGAGCCTACGCCGAAGCGGAGGCCGCCGCGCGAATGGCCCTCACAACCGCCGATGTGCAGGAGGCTCGCCTCCGGTACCGAGAGGGGGCACGTGCGCGGCGTCAACTCGTCTTCGCCCAGACACGCGGGGCCACTCGCTGAGGTGACCGCGGCGAGGTGGACATGCCAGTCGAGCGCGTCCGCGTGGGCGACGTCGTCCGCGTGCGGCCCGTCGCGCGTCGCCTTCGTCGGCGTCGGCATCAACGACGCGCCCGCGCTCGCCCAGGCCGACGTCGGCGTCGCGATCGGGACGGGCACGGACGTCGCGATCGAGGCGGCGGACGTTGTGCTGATGCGGGCCGTCCTCGGCGCGCTCGTCCGCGCGCGCGGCCTGTCGCGGTCGACGCTGCGCGTGATCCGCCAGAACCTGTTCTGGGCCTTCGCCTACGACGTCGTCCTGATCCCGGTCGCGGCCGGCGCTCTTTCCGGCGCTCGGCATCCTGCTGTCGCCGATGCTCGGCGCGGGCGCGATGGGCCTGTCGAGCCAGTTTATCCTCGCCAACGCCCTGCGCCTGCGGCGAATGTGAGAGCGGGCAGGGTGGCATGTGCGAGAAATGCGAGCGCAGGATTTAGGCGTCGGTGATGTCGCCGATACGAGTGGCCCGGACCTGCTGAATGGCCCACGCGCGCCGCCGCGAACAGGCGGTCGGCGCCGGGGTGAAAGCCGTCCCTTCTCGCATCCACCCCTTCCGACATGTCTACGATCGCCGTTCGCCGGAAACGCCTTCTCGGCCTCCCGCCGTGGGTCCTCCCGCTCCTCATCGCCGTCGTCCTCGGGACGGCCTGGATGGCCCTCGCGGACGATGACACGCCCGACACGGACGTCATCGAGGCGGGCCCGGCCAACCCCGCCGTCATCACCGACGCCGCCGTCTCGTCCGACCTCGGCCTGCCGCCCGCCGCGCCCCCCGGCGTTCCCCTGACGACCGTCCCGGCGTCCGACGCCTCGGGTGGGACGTCGGACGATCCGGCGACGCAGGCGGCCATCACGGCCGGCGCGTCGGCCGGTGCCGCTGCCGGTGCGCGCGCCAGTCGCGCCGTCCTCGCCTCCGTCGGCGACGTCGGCCGCTCGATCCGCGAGTCCAGTGCGACAGCCGGCGTGCTCAATGGCCGCGCCGTCCAGATCTCCGGCGTCCGGGTGACGGACGTGCTGAGTGACCGCGCCTTCATCGTCGGCAGCGGGTCGGACCGGATCACGATCATCATGGACCCGGCCGGTGGCGACGCCCCGGTCCGTGCCGGCGACACCGTCACGATCTCGGGGGCGCTCGAGACGTTCCGTCCCGGCCCGAGCGAGACGGGCGCGATGCGCGACGCCGGCCAGAGCGGATACGTCGTCGCGACGCGCCCGGGCGGCATCAGCCGCTGACCTGATCGCGCCCGGTCAGTCCGCGCGCGAACCTGATCGTTCCCACTTCCCCGTCCCACCACAGCTATGTCCCGCATCCTCCTCACCCCCGAATCCGACTGGGAACTCGTCGACGGCCACCAGGACGTCCGCGGTTTCGACGCCGTCGACGCCCGCGGCGATATCGTCGGCCGTGTCATGGCGCTCGTGGTCGACACCGACTCCGCGCTCGTCTCGGCCATCATGCTGGACTCGGGCGACGAGGTCCCGACGCTCGACGTCACCATCGGCGACCGCGTGGTCTACCTCGCCGGCGCGATCCCCGGCGCTGCGACCGTCCCGGACGTCCCGGAGGCGCTCGTGCACCACCGGGTGATCCGCCGTACGGTTGTGCCGACCGTCGAGATCGTCGAGACCATCACGCCGGCCGACGGCGCTTGGATCGACACGCAGACGCCCTGAGCGTCCCTGGTCCGTCAGGCGCGCCCGGTCTCAGCTGTGAGCCCGGGCGCGTTTGCGTGTGGGCCGGGCCGTCGGGAGAATCCCCAGTTCGGGCCGATCGCGGTCGGAATCGAACGAAGCGTGAACGGACGGACAGGGTGTGAGTAAGAACAGGGCACGATTCTGTGCCCACTCTTGCCCACCCGCTCCACCCATGGCCACGATACCCGTCGAGAAAAAGTCCGGATTCCCCATCTGGGCGCTCCTTCTCGGTCTGCTCCTGCTCGGACTCCTCATCTGGTTCTTCGCCACCCGCGACGACGACGACACGACGACGACCGTGACGACTGAAACCGTCGCGCCGCTCCCGACTGCGACAGGCATGGACCTCACCGACGTCTGGGTCACGCGCGTCGTCGACGCCAACACCTTCTACGTCTCGTCCGACTCGGCCGCTGCCAACGGCGCGCTCGAGACGCTCGTCCACATCGACGGTGCCGCCCCGACGCCGGCTCCTGCCGTCGGCCAGCACGTCAGCCTCGCCGGCACGCTCGAGACGCTCGGCACCCAGGACGTCACCCAGTGGGGCGTCGCCCCCGACATGGCCGCGGCGATGACGCCGGATACCGAGTACGTCCGCGCGACCGGCCTCACGCTGCTCTCGGGCGCGATGATGGATGACGGTATGATGCCCGCCGATACGGTGGGGACGAGTGCCAGCGCGGTGACGCCCGCGACGCCGCCCGCCACGGCGCCCTCGACGGGCACGATCACGACGACGGATGCCCTCTACGGCGCAGACCTCAAGCCGATCATCGGCCGCCGGGTCGAGCTCGACGACGCCACCGTTCTCTCGGTCGTCGGCGACAGCACGTTCTTCGTCGGCTCAGGCGGCAAGCGCTTCCTCGTCGCGCTGTCCAGCCTCGGCGAGAGCCAGACCGGCCCCGGCGACGGCTCGGACGGCGTCTTCAAGATCGAGGCTGGGCAGCGGATCAGCCTCCGCGGCACCGTCAGCGCCTTCAACGGGGCGGGCTCGGCATTCCGCGGGCTCACCGCGTCGGACCGCACCGAGTCCACGACGCGCGGCGCCTTCGTCAACGTGACGCGCGCCTCCGACCTGGTCAAGAAGTAGCAGGCTCCGCGCCCGCCGCCCCCATCCGGCGGCGGGCGCTCCTTTCTCATCTCACCTCTGACTACATGTCTCGCATCTCCCTCTCCGACACCGGCGACTGGCAGCTCGTTCACGGAAGCCAGGACATCCGCGGCTACGCCGTCGTGGACGCCGCCGGCCAGACCGTCGGCACCGTCGCGTCGATGATCGTCGACACCGACGCCGAACTCGTCTCGACGCTCGTCCTCGAGGACGGCACCGAAGTCGCAGCGGCCGACGTCACCATCGGCGAGAACGTCATCTACCTCGGCAGCGGCGCGGTGGCCGGCACGGCGGCTGGCATGGACACGGCCGACGTTCGCGAGGGCGTCACCGTGTTCGACGGCGGCCGCGTCGTCCGCCGCGAGGACGCCGCCGACATGGCCGACTTCGACGTCCACGCTGACGACTTCCGGCGTCACCACGCCGAGACGTACGGCACGCAGGGCCGCAGCTTCGACTCCGACAGCGAGGCGTACCGCTACGGCTACACGTCGGCGCACGCCGAGCCCCACCGGAACCGCGCCTACCCCGACGCCGAGACGGACCTGCGGACCGCGTACCCGAGCGACTTCGACGCCGACCGTGAAGCCGTTCGCTACGGATACGACCGCGCACAGCGCCGCCGCTCGTGACCCCGATCCAGGATCTGACCGGCGCGACCGCCTGGCTCGACGGGTCCGTCGCCGAGGGGCAACCGGTGACGGTGCGCCTCGCGTCGGGCGAGCCGGTGCGCCTCGCGCCGGACCTCGTACAGCGGCGGCCGGACGGCAGCTACGTCGCCCGCGTCTCGTTCGCCGACATCGCCGCGGGCGCGACGCGGGCCGCCAACCCGACCGGCGAGACGCTCCTCGAGATCGAGGAGCGCCTCGAAATCGGGCGCGTGCTGCGCGAAGTCGACCGGGCCCTCGTCTCGGTTCGCACCGGGACGACCCGGGAGACGGTGACCGAGCCCGCATGGCGCGAAACCGTCAGCGTCCACCGCGAAGCCGTCGATACGGTCGTGACCGAGGTCGAGGACGTCCGCCACGACGGCAACGTCACCATCGTCCCGATGTACGAAGAGGTCGTGGTCGTCCAGCGACAGCTCGTGTTAAAAGAGCGGTTGCATATCACGATCACACGCGAGGAGACCAACATCCCGCATACCGTCGTACTTCGTCACCAGTACGTCGAGGTCGAGCGCCAGCCCGTCCGCGACGCCCCGCCGGGCCCTGATGCCCGGAGCGCCGGATAGCGCACCCGGCCGGCGCCCGTCGGCCGGTTCTCCGCTGCTCTCTGAGCGGCCCCTTCTCGTTTTTCTACCCCTCTCATCATGGCCAAGACTATCGTTGGACTTTACGACGACCGCGCCACCGCGAGCCGCGTCATCTCTGCCCTCAAGGAGGCCGGGTTCACGGACCAGCACGTCCAGTTCGCGAGCAGCGAAACCGGCTCCCGCTCCGACTTCGAGGTCGACGCGAGCACGTTCCGCGACCCCTCCGCGCTGACCCGCTACGGCATCGACTCGGACGAGGCCGGTTTCTACGGCGAAGGCCTCCGCCGCGGTGGATCGCTCGTCGTCGTCCGCTCGCAGGAGCAGGACGCCGACATGGCGGTCGACATCATGGGCGAGGGCAACCCGGTCCGCTACGAGGACCGCAACCAGTCGTACAAGGCAGCCGGCCACACCGCCTACGACGCCTCGGCGCCGAATTACTCCGACGACGAGATGCGCACCGAGCGCGCCCGCTACGCCGACGAAGGCACGCAGCGCCTCCAGGAGATCCAGGAGGCGATCCACGTCGGCAAGCGCGAGGTCGTGCGCGGCGGTGTCCGCGTCTCGAGCCACGTCGAGAGCGAGGACGTCTCCGAGGTCGTCCGCCTCCGCGAGGAGTCGGTCCGCGTGGACCGGAAGGACGTCGACCGTGAACTGACAGCGGAGGAGGCCGACGCCGCGTTCCAGGACAAGACGATCGAGGTCGTCGCCCACGCCGAGGAGGTCGTCGTCGAGAAGACGGCGCACGTCACGGGCGAGGTCGAGGTCGGCCTCGAGAGCAGCATGCGCGAGGAGACCGTCGGCGGCACCGTCCGGTCGACGCACGTCAACGTCGAGACGACGGAGGCCGACATGGACGAGGCGACGCGCTCGGCCCACGACTACGGCCGCACGGCCTGCTCGCGCTATGGCTCGGGCGACTTTGCCTCGAACGAGGACGCGATGCGCCGCGATTACGACTCCACGCTCGGCCAGACGGCCGGCAATGCGTGGGACGACGTCAAGGACTCCGTGCGCCGCGGCTGGGAGAACACGAAGGACGCCCTCTCGTAAGGATGCCCGGTTCTGACTGTGCGGGGCACCGGGACGTCTGTCTCGGTGCCCCGCTTTTGTATGGCGCGACGCCGGATGCCCGGCCGGGCACGTTGGCCGGCCGGTATCTTGCGCGCTCACCCACTGCGAGATCATGACGGAGCCATTTACGCGCGTCGGCGCACTGCCCCAGCACATCGGCGAGCGCGTGACGCTCAACGGCTGGCTCTACAACGCCCGGACCTCGAAAGGCCTCGCGTTCCTTGTGATGCGCGACGGCTCGGGCCTCGTCCAGATCGTCGTCAACGAAGGCGCCGTCGGCGCCGAGGCGTTCGCGGCGGCCGAGTCGCTGACGCAGGAGAGCGCGTTCCGCGTCGAGGGCGTCGTCAAGGCGGACGAGCGGCAGGCGGGCGGCGTCGAGATCCAGGCCGAGACGCTGACCGTCCTCTCGATCGCCGAGCCGTACCCGATCACGCCCAAGGAGCACGGCATCGAGTTCCTGATGGACCGCCGGCACCTGTGGCTCCGCAGCCAGCGCCAGTGGGCCGCATTGCGCGTCCGCAACCGCATCATCATGTCGATCCACGCCTACTTCCAGGGCGAGGGCTTCGTGCAGATGGACGC
>JBBSUZ010000149.1:0-8047 GCA_038233965.1 Rhodothermales bacterium
CCGCCCCGCCCCCCGCCCCCAACGCGACGCGCGTCCCCGGCGACGCGCGGCTCACCGTCGGCCAGCCGGCCACGGCCACGCGCGTGATCTCGGTCGGCGCCTACACCACGACCAACGCGTGGATCGACATCGACAACAACCCGCAGACGCGCCCGACGACCATCGGCGAGCGCGCCGACTTCAGCTCGGCCGGCCCGACCCGCGACGGCCGCACGGGCGTCGATATCTCTGCGCCGGGTAACGTCGTCGCGTCGGCGTTCTCGCAGGACACGCCGACCCTCAACGGCGACCGCTCGCTGCTGCTGCCCGGCGGGCTGCACAACTACCAGCAGGGCACGTCGATGTCCAGCCCGCACGTCGCCGGCATCGTCGCGCTGATGCTCCAGGCGGACCGCACGCTCACGCCCGAGCGCGTGCTCGACGTCTTCCGGCGCACGTCGCGCACGGACGCCAACACGGGCACGCTGCCGAACACCCTCTTCGGGTTCGGCAAGGTGGACGCGCTCGCGGCCATGCAGGCCGTCGTGATGCCGGTCGCGGACCAGGGCGGCGCGCTCGCGGTCGGCCTCTCGCTCGACGCCCCGGCGCCCAACCCGGCCGCCCGGCAGACGAGCGTCGCCTTCACGCTGCCCGTCACCGGCCCGGCGCGGATGGCCGTCTACGACGTCCTCGGCCGCGAGGTCGCGGTGCTGATGGACGGCGTGCAGGAGGCCGGCCCGCACCGCGCGACGCTCGCGACGGGCGCGCTCTCGGCGGGGACGTACGTCATCCGCCTCCAGGCCGGCGGCTCCGCCGTGTCGCGGCCGCTCGCCGTCGTCCGTTAGCCCGGCGCGGGCAGCCGCCCCGTCCCTCCGGACCAGCGCCCCCGCTCCGAGACGCCTCGGGGCGGGGGCGCGCGCGGTCGTGGCGGTGAGATGCGGCGCGCGCCTCGGATCGTCCAGGACAGGCTCGATTCGGGCCGTTTTGTCCGAAACGGGCGCACTTTTGTCCAGTTTCGGCGTGCCGAGCGGCGGGAGATTTGCCGTGCGCGTCCCTCCGCACACGTCCCCGGCCCTCTTCCTTTCGCAGCGCGCCGCCAGGCTGTGCCGCCACTCCCGATCCGTCCATGACCTTCCGTTTCTTGCAGGCCATCCTGCTCGCCGCCCTCCTCGCTATGGCCGGCCCCGCTCGCGCCCAGTCCGCGCTCGACCTGACGGGCCAAGCGCTCCTGCGCTCAGCCCAGAGCGCCCGCGGCTCGGCCACGGCCATCCGCGCGGCCGCTCCCGCGGACGTCCGCATCCTGACGACCGCCGATGGCGCGCCCGCCGTCGACGTCTTCGTGCGCCTCGACCATGCCGGCGCCGTGGCCGGGGCCGTCGCCGCGGGCCTCACGGTCCAGACGATGGCCGGCGACGTGGCCGTGGGGCGCGTCGCCGTGGCCGACCTCGGCGACCTCGCCGTGGCGTCGGGCGTGAACTCCGTCTCGGTGAGCCGCGGCCGCCCCGGCCTCCGCCGCACCGACGCGGCGCTCGACGGCGCCGTCGAGGCGGCCCGCAACGACGCCGCCCGCGCCGACACGCGCGTGGATGCCGTCTACGCCGGCACGGGCCTGCCGCGCGCCTACACCGGGACCGGCGTCGTCGTCGGCGTCGTGGACTCGGGCATCGACTACGACCACCCGGCCTTCGTGCCGTCGCCGGGCAACCCCGGCCTCGTGCGCCTGCTCGAGCTGCTCCCGGACGGGCCGGGCCAGCCCGGCGGCCAGCGCGAGTTCACGGCCGCCGAGATCGCGGCGCGGACCGTCACCGAGGTCGACCCGAACGGCCACGGCACGCACGTCGCCGGGACCGCGACCGGCGGCACGGCGCCGGCCAACGCGCGCTACCGCGGCGTCGCGCCGGGCGCCGAGCTCGTCGTCGTGAAGGCGAACCGCTCCGGCAGCAACGCCGACGGCGGCTTCGCCGACGCCGACGTCATCGCGTCCGTGCAGTACATCTTCGACTACGCGACCGCGCGCGGCTTGCCGGCCGTCGCCAACCTCAGCCTCGGCGGCCACAGCGGCGCCCACGACGGCACGAGCAACTACGAGCGCGCGCTCGACAACCTCACCGGCGCGGGCCGCGTCATCGTCGCCGCAGCCGGCAACGAGGGCACCAAGACGTTCCACGCAGGCTTCGCCGCCGCCCGGCTGACGGGCTACGAGGTGCTCTACACCACGACCCTGAGCCCTACGACGAGCACTCCGCTGACGCTCTACGGCTACGCAGCAGCCGGAGGCGTGGGCGCCGTTCGGCCTCAGATCTACACCACCAGTTCCACCGGAGCCCTGACGCTCGCCGGTCGGTCGAGCCAGTTCATCACCGTCACCCCCGGTGCGGCCCCCGTCTCGGGCACCGTCGTCGACCTCGCGACCGGCACGCAGGTGCTGGCGAGGTTTACCGTCACCGCCACGACGGACCCGAACAACGGGCTCGTCAACTTCCAGGTCGACCTCAGGGCCGGGATCTCGAGCCTTGCCCAGGCCGACAACTTCGCGCTCGGGCTCCGCATCAACAGCGGAGATCCGGGCGGGCGCATCGACATGTGGCTGGGCGGGGGCGACAACGACACGGCCAGGTTCCTGCCCAGCCCGCCGACGTCGCCTCAGACCATCCGCATCGGCGGCGACGCGCTGCAGACCGTCGGCCAGCCGGCCTCGGCGCTGCGCGTGATCTCGGTCGGCGCGTACAACACGACCAACACGTGGACGGACATCGACGGCACCGTCCAGACACGGCCCTTCACGCTCGGCGCCCGCGCCGACTTCAGCTCGGCCGGCCCGACGCGTGACGGCCGCACGGGCGTCGACATCGCGGCGCCGGGTAACCTCATTGCGTCGGCGTACACGCAGGACGCGCCGCCGCAGGCGGGCGGGCGCGACCGGCGCCTCCCCGGAGGCCTCCACGAGTACCTCGACGGGACCTCGATGGCGAGCCCGCACATCGCCGGCATCGTCGCGCTGATGCTCCAGGCAGACCGGACGCTGAGCCCGGAGCGCGTGCTCCAGATCTTCCAGCAGACCGGCCGCAGCGACGCGTTCACGGGCACGCTCCCGAACACGACGTTCGGGCGCGGCAAGGTGGACGCGCTGGCTGCCATGCAGAGCGTCGTGGGCACGTTCCCGCCGTCGCAGGCCGGCCTCTTCAACCCGACGGTGGCGCCGGGCGACGGCGCGGGCTACCGCCTCATCGGCGCTCCCGTCGCCGGCTTCACGGTTCGCGACCTCGCGGGCCTGAACCTCGTCCAGGGCGTCCCCGCCGGCGCCGCGGGCTTCCCGGCCCAGTACCCGGCCGCCGGCCACAACGTCTTCCCGACCTACACCGGCAGCGGCGTCTACCCCCGCCCGAGCGGCACCGACCAGCCGCTCGCCTCGGGCCGCGGCTTCCTCTGGTACCTCTACGACCGCGACATCCCGGCCTCGTCGAGCTTCGGCGGCGGCACGAGCGCCAGCCGTGAGCTCACGGGCTTCGCGCTCTCGGCGAGTGGCACCGCGCCGACGACCAACGTCACGGCCGTCTTCGCGGACAACCCGGGCGACGACTTCCAGATGCTCGCCAACCCGTTCGGCCGGCCGCTCGCGATCAGCGGCATCACCACGGCGGGTGGCGCGGTCCAGGGCAGGACGTTCTTCGCGTACAACCCGAACGGCAACGCCTACGTCGCGCTGACCGGCACGGCGCGGCTCGCGGTCTGGCAGGGCGTCTTCGCCGAGCTCGTCCCGGCGACGGGTCCGCCGCCGCCGCCCGGCGCACAGGCCGCGGCCGGCGACGTGACGGTGACGTACATCTACGCCCTGACCGACGCCAACCCGGCGCCGACGTTCTACGGCCGGGACGCGGCCGAGACGAGTGTCCGCCTGACGCTCGACGGCACGCTCGCCTCGGGCGCCCACGTCGCCGACGACGCCGCGATCGTGCGCCTCGTCGACGGGGCCGAGGCCGGCTGGGACGCCCTCGACGCCTCGAAGCCCGTCCCGCCCGGCGCGGACGTCGCGACGATCGCGCCGATGATCACCCGGAACGGCGCGCCGTACCGCCTCGGCGTCGACTCGCGCGCGCCGGGCGTGGTGACGACCGTCCCGCTCTCGTTCGAGTCGTCCGCGGCCGGCGCGTTCACGCTCACGTGGGCCGCGAGCCTGCCCGACGGCTGGGCCGCAACGCTCGCCGACGTGCAGACCGGCACGACGGTCGACCTGGGGACGGCGACGGAGTACGCCTTCTCGGCCGCCGCGGCCGCCGACGGCGAGCGCTTCGTGCTCACGCTCGCGCCCCGCGGCGCGACGGCCGGCGAGGCGTCGGCGCTCGTGCTCGGCCTCTCGGCTCCCGCGCCGAACCCGTCGTCAGGCCGCTCGACGCTCACCCTGACGCTGCCCGCGGCCGAGCACGTCCGCGCGGTCGTCGTGGACGCGCTCGGCCGCGAGGTCGCCGTCCTGCTCGACGCCGAGGCTCAGGGCACGGTGCGGCTGGACGTGGACGCCGGGCGGCTGGCGCCGGGCGTGTACACGGTCCGCGTGAGCGGCGCGTCGTTCGCCGAGGCGCGGCGCCTCACGGTCGTCCGCTAGCGCGGGCGCACATCCGGCCGGCCCCGTCCTTTGAGAGTAGGGCGCGGAGCGGGCCGGTTCTGCGGTCGGCTGCCGTCTCTGTGGTGGAGGACGGCGGCCGGCCGTTCCTCGTTCTGAGACGCCCCCGTTCTCGCCGGCTCCCGATTCGGCGAGACCCTCTCGTCAGGCGCCGCGCGGGCGGCGCCGCGACGGTGCGGCCGGCCTTCGCCGAGACAGCGACCGCGCTCAGCGGCCTCGTGCCGGTGCGCCACGCCGCACGGCGGGCGTGCCGGATGCCTGCGCGTGATGCGGTGTGTGCGTAGTCTGTGCGCCCTTTCGCCACAGCCCTCGTTGACGCTCCGCGCGCTCGCCCTCCTCGTTCTCACCGCGACCGCACTCCACGCGCAGCCGCCAGCAGCGACGCCGCCGGGAGTCCCGCTCCGCTTCAGCCGCTACACCGTCGGCGACGGGCTGCCGTCGACCAACGTCAACG
The DNA here is from genome assembly GCA_038233965.1 of Rhodothermales bacterium. Classification (GTDB taxonomy): domain Bacteria; phylum Bacteroidota; class Rhodothermia; order Rhodothermales; family Rubricoccaceae; genus DASVSE01. The sequence continues at coordinate 5,052 of JBBSUZ010000149.1, forward strand.
CGGTCGTCCAGGACCGGCAGGGGTTCGTGTGGATCGGGACGGACGCCGGGCTCGCCCGCACCGACGGCGTCGCGACGACGGTCTTTCGCAGCGAGCCCGGCCGGCCCGGGACCCTCCCGGAGGACCTCATTCGGGCGCTGCTCGTGGACCGCAGCGGCACGCTGTGGATCGGCACCGACGGCGGCCTCGTCCGCTTCGACGCCCGCCGCAGCACGTTCGTCACTGTCCTCCCGGACCGCGTCACGGCGCTCTACCAGGACCGCGGCGGTGCGCTCTGGGTCGGCACGCGACGCGGAGCCGTGCGCCTCGCCGGCGGCCACGGCCGCCGGTACCACCACCTGGGGCCGGCGAGCCCCCGCGACGTCCGCGACCCCGACTGGATCGTCTCGTTCGCCGAGGACGCCAGCGGCGGCCTGTGGGCCGGGACGCGGCGCGGGCTGGACCGGCTGGACGTCGCCGCCGGCGGGCTCGTCGGCGTCCGCCTCGCGACGGCGGCCGGGCCTCCCGTGCAGGAGACCGACGCGCAGGCGCTCATCAGCGACGCGGGCGGACTCTGGGTCGGGATGGGCCGCCAGCTGCTCCGCCTCGACCCCGTCACCCGCACCGTCCGCGAGGTCCGGATCGCCGACCTCTGGCCGGCCGGGCGCCTCGGCCCGAGCGACCTCAACATCAAGGCGTTCTGGCAGACCCGGCAGGCGCTCTGGGTCGGGACGGACCGCGGCATCGTCCGCATCGACCGCCAGACGGGCGCGCGGACGCTCAGCGTCGCCGCGCTGGACCGCCCCGACGGGCTCCTCAGCGACGACGTCCGCACCCTCCTCGTCGACCGCCAGAACGTGCTCTGGGTCGGCACGCGCAACGGCATCGCCCGCGCCGACCTCGCCCGCGGCGACCTCACGCACGTCGCGCCGAGCCTCGGCGGGCTCACCGACCCGATGGTCTTCGCCCTGCTCCAGGACCGCCGCGGCGCCGTCTGGGTGGGCACCGACAATGGCCTGTTCCGCCACGACCGCCGCGCCGGCACGTTCACGCGCACGCTGGGGCAACCGGGCGCGCGGACCGGCCTGAGCTCGGGCGGCATCCGCGCGCTGATGGAGGACGCCGACGGGATGCTCTGGGTCGGCACCATCGGTGGCGTCGTCAACCGGCTCGACCCCGCCACGGGCGCCGTCCGGCGCTACAGCACCGACCCGGACCCCGACGACCCGAGCGCCAGCTTCCGCGTCCGCGCGCTCCTCCAGGACCGCGCCGGGACGGTGTGGCTCGGATCGGAGGATGGCCTGTACCGCATCGACCGGGGCGCCACCACGCCCCGGCGCGCGGCTCAGATGAACCGGTCGGAGCGCGAGAACGAGGTCTGGGCCCTCGTTCAGGACGCGCAGGGCGTGCTCTGGGCCGGGACCGAGAGCGGGATTCTCCGCGTCGACACGCGCACGGGCGCGACGCGGCGCTACCGCCACGACCCCGCCGACCCGCGGTCGATTCCCGACGGCACCGTCTACGCGCTCCACCTCGGCGCCGAGGGCACACTGTGGATCGGGACGATGCGGCACGGCCTGGCCCGGCTCGACGTCCGCACGGGCCGCACGACGCAGGCCTACACCGCGAGCACGAGCGGCCTGCCCGACAACACGGTCTACGCCATCCAGCCCGGCGCGCCGGGCGAGCTGTGGCTGAGCACGAACGCCGGGCTCGCGCGGCTGAGCGTCAGCACGGGCCAGTTCGAGACGTTCGGCCCTGCGCGCGGCGCGCAGTCGACCGAGTTCAACGCGGGGGCCTCGTTCCGCAGCCCGCAGGGCGAGCTGTTCTTCGGCGGCGTGGACGGCTACAACGCCTTCTTTCCGGCCCGCATCCACGAGAATGCGGCGCGGCCGCAGGTCGCGCTGACGGGCTTGCGGGTGATGAACCGGAGCGTCGGGCCGAGCGCGGACGGGCCGCTGCGCGAGGCGATCGGCGTCGCCCGCGAGGTCGTCGTCTCGCACGACCAGAGCTTTCTCACGTTCGAGTTCGCCGGCCTCCACGCGGCACAGCCCGAGGCGACGACCTACGCGTACCGCCTCGACGGCCTCGACCGCGCGTGGCAGCAGGCCGGCCTGCGGCGGATGGCGACCTACACCGACCTCGACCCCGGCACGTACACGTTCCGTGTCCGCAGCCGCAGCGCCGGCGGCGTGTGGAGCCGCGACGCCGCGACGATCCGCGTCCGCGTGATTCCGTTCTGGTACGAGACCGTGTGGGCACGCGCGCTCGCGCTGCTGGCCCTGATCGGCGGGCTCGGGCTCGCCGTCGCCGGGCGGATCCGGCGCGCGACGCAGCGCGAGCACGCCCTCGAGGCGACCGTCGCCGCGCGGACGGCCGAGCTGCGCGTGCAGGCCGAGGCGCTCGCCGCGGCCAACGCGGACCTCGCCCAGACCAACGCCGTCGTCCGCGAGGCGCAGGACGCGCAGGCCCGCTTTTTCGAGACCGCCAGCCACGAGCTCCGCACCCCGCTCACGCTCACGCTCGGCCCGCTCGACGACCTCCGCCGCGCCGGCACCCTCACCGGCGACGCGCAGGCGACGGCCGACCTCGCCCACACCAACGCCGCCCGCCTCGCCCGCCTCGTCGACGACCTGCTCGACACGGCGCGCCTCGAGGCCGGCGAGATGCCGCACCGCCCCGAGCCTGAGGACCTCGCCCGCATCGCCCGCGACGTCGGCGCGCGCTTCGCCGACCTCGCCGAGCGCGAGGGCGTCGCCCTGTCTGTCGACGCGCCCCACGGCGTCCCGGCGACCGTCGACGCCGATGCCATCGAGCGGGCGCTGGCCAACCTCGTCGCCAACGCGCTGCGCCACACGCCGGCGGGCGGGACCGTCACGATCCGGCTGAGGTCGGACGACGCGGAGGCGCGAATCGCCGTCTCGGACACCGGGCCGGGCGTCCCGCCGGACGCGCTCCCGCACCTCTTCGAGCGCTTCTTCCGCGCCGACGAGCGCGCCGGCGTCGGCAGCGGCCTC
>JBBSUZ010000150.1:0-8041 GCA_038233965.1 Rhodothermales bacterium
ACGCTCGCGCCGGGCGCGTCCGTCGACATGACGTACGCGATCCTGTTCGCGCAGGGCACAGACCGGTTCGACTCGCTCGTCCGGCTCCGCGCCGTCAGCGACGCGGCGCAGGCGGCCTTCGACGCCGGGGCGCTGCTCGCGCCCGGAACGGCCGCTGCGCCGGCCGCCGTCGCCGCGCCGGTGCTCCGGGCTCCGGACGACGGCGCGCTCGTCGTCAACGCGCCCGTCGACCTCGCGTGGGACGCCGTGCCGGGCGCGAGCCGCTACCGCGTCGAGATCTCGTCCGACGCCGCCTTCGGGCCGGCCTCGACCACGGTGCGCGACGTGCGCGCGACGACGGCGCCCGGCGTCCGCTTCCGGACCGATGGCACCGCTGGCACCTTCTACTGGCGCGTGCGCGCCTACGGCCCCGACGCCGTCGGCCCGTTCTCGGCCGCCCGGACCTACCGCAACGGGTTCGACTACACGGCCATCGAGTTTCTCGGGCATGGCGCGGGCATCGTCGAGACGGCGCGCCCCGGCGGCGGCGTCTGCGCCGGCGACCCCGCCGACGTCGGCTGCCAGCGCTACGGCGGCAACACCGTCTGGCGCAACCCGGACGTCTCGGGCGACTACTATGTCTCGGCGGTGGTCCCGGACTACCTGGGCATCGCCGGTCGGTTCGTCGGGACGCTGTATCCGGGCCGGTCGGTCGAGGTCCGGTTCACGAGTGCGGGCGGCCTCGCCGTGGATTACGGCTCCGGCCGAATCCTGCGCGTGCCCTTCGAGGCGTGGGCGCTCGGAGACGACCCCGGCCCGGCCGACGACGTCCGGATGATTCCGCTGATCGACACGAACGGGGAGCCGCTCCCGACCGATAGCGACTGGGCCGACTTTTTCGCGGGACGCGACGGCTCGATCGTCATATTTGGAGCGTCGCTCCCGAAGACGCTGCCGGTCAGTCTCATGCAGCCGAAGCCCGGCGGCAGCTACGCCGCCTTCGCCGAGGACGCGCTCGCGTTCGGCGGGCCGGGCGCCACCTACGACCCGGCGCTCGACCGGGACACCGAGATCGGGGGTGACCCCACGACGGGAGGCGCGTGCTCGAACCAAGGCTTCTACGTCGACTTCTGCTACCGAAACGACCGCGTGCAGAACGACCCCGGCGCGTCGTTCGTCGCGCCCGTCAGCAGCATCGTGTTCGTCGACGTCGCAGGCGACGGCACGACGCCGCCGACAGGCACGACGGTCCGCTTCCAGGTGTCGTCGCCGCGGTTCGTCGATGCCGCGGCCGCGCCGCCGGACGCGGTCGCCGGGCTCGGGCTGCCGTACCCGAACCCGTCGCGCGGCGCGTCCGTCCGCGTCCCGTTCGAGACGTCGGCGAGCGGGCGGGTCCGCGTGGCCGTGCTCGACCTGCTCGGCCGCACCGTCGCCGTCCTCGCGGACGAGGTGCTCGCGGCGGGAGCGCACGACGTGCGTCTGCCGGCCGGCCTCGCGCCGGGCGTCTACGTCGTCGTGCTCGACGTCGCCGGGGCGCCGCGCGCGACGCGCCGCCTGACGGTCGTCCGCTGACGCCTGCGGCCGGCCCCGACGCGCGCCGCGCCGGGGGGGAGGGTTGCCGCACACCCGACCCCGTGCCCGTGGACCTGCTCATCTCCGGCGGAACGCTCCTCGACCCCGAGACGTGGGCCGAGACCCGCGCCGACGTCCTCGTCCGCGACGGCGTCATCGCCGAGGTCGGCGACGGGCTGGGCGCGCCCGAGGGCGCTCGGGTGCTGGACGCCGTGGGCAAGCTGCTCTCGCCGGGCTGGATCGACATGCACGTCCACGCGCGCGAGCCCGGGCAGGAGCACAAGGAGACGATCGAGACGGCGGCTCGGGCGGCAGCGTTCGGCGGCTTCACGGCCATCGCCGTCATGCCCAACACCGAGCCGCCGATCGCGACGCGCGACGTCGTCGAGTTCGTCCGGAAGCGCGGCGAGGGGCTGGCGGTGGACATTCTGCCCATCGGGACCGTCACGCAGGGCCGCAGGGGCGAGGCGCTCGCCGAGATGGGCGACATGGCGGCCGGCGGCGCCGTCGCGTTCTCCGACGACGGCTCGCCGGTCATGCACAGCGGGCTGATGCGCCGCGCGCTCGAGTACGCCCGCACGCTCGGGCTCCCGATCCTGTGCCACGAGGAGGACCTCACGCTGAACCCGCACGGCCACATGAACGAGGGCACGGTCGCGACGCGCCTCGGCCTGCCGGGCATTCCGGGGCTCGCCGAGGAGGCGATGATCGCGCGCGACGCCCTGCTGGCGGAGTTCACCGGCGGGCACGTCCACGTGTGCCACGTGAGCACGGCGCGGGCCGTCCAGATCGTCCGCGAGGCGCAGGCGCGCGGCATCCCGATCACGGCCGAGGCCTGCCCGCACCACTGGGCCCTCACCGACGCGGCCGTCGAGACGTCCAGCTACGACACGAACACCAAGATGCACCCGCCGCTGCGGACCGCCGCGGACGCCGAGGCGATCAAGGCGGGACTGGCGGACGGGACGATCTCGGTGATCGCGACCGACCACGCGCCGCACGCGCCGTTCGAGAAGGAGGTCGAGTTCACGGCCGCCCCGTTCGGCATCCTCGGGCTGGAGACGTGCTGGGGGCTGGTCGGGCGCGATCTGATTGCGCCGGGCCGGCTGAGCGTCGCGCAGGCGGTTCGGGCGCTGGCCGTCGCGCCGCGCGAGATCCTCGGTCTGCCTGTCCCACGCATCGCCCCGGGCGAGCCCGCCAACCTGACCGTCTTCGATGCCACGACGCCGTGGACCTTCGAGGCGCGCCACATCCGCTCTAAGAGCAGGAACACGCCGTTCGTCGGGTCGGAGATGGTCGGCCGGGCGTGGGCGATCGTCAACAACGGCCAGTTCGTCGAGGTAGAGGCATGAGCCCGACTGCCGCCTGGACCGTGCTCGTCGTGAGCGGGCTGTTCGAGACCGTCTGGGCCGTCCTGCTGCCGCGCACGGACGGGTTCACCCGTCTCGGCCCGAGCGCGCTCGTCCTCGCCGCGATGGCGGTGAGCATCTACGGCCTGTCGCTCGCGACGCGCACGCTGCCGGTCGGGACGGCCTACGCAGTCTGGACGGGCATCGGGGCCGTCGGGACGGCTGTGATCGGGATGGCGATCCTGGGCGAGCCGCGAACGGTCGCACGGCTGGCGTGCCTCGGCCTGATCCTGGCCGGCATCGTCGGGCTGAAGCTCGTCGGCCATGACGGCTAGGCGCGCTGTGCGGGGCGTCTCGGGCGTCGGCCTGCTCGCGCTGGCGGCGGTCCTGTTCGCCGTCCCGGTCCGCCTCGCACTGCCGCCGCCGGCGGGCGCCCGGGCGGACGTCCGGCCCGACCCGCGGATCGTCGGGCACCTGCGAGGGCTCGACGCCGGGCTCGGCAGGGGAGAGGCGTCCCGGATGCAGCGGCTCTTCCCCGAGGGCTTCGTGTTCACGCACGCGCTCGTCGGCCTGTCGTGGGCGCGCGTCGCGGCGATGGACGCCGGCCTGCGGGACGAGGCGCTCGGGCACGCGCGGGCGTCGCTCGCCGCGATCCGCTCTCGCGAGGGGCGAAGGCCGTTTCCGTCCGATCAGTCGCCGCCGGGCGGCGCGTTCCATGCGGGCTGGGGCGCGTACCTCGCCGGGCAGATCGTGGCCGCGAGCCGCGACCCGGCCGAGGCGCGCGCCTTCGCAGCCGACTGCGTCCGCCTCGCCGCCGCGCTCGACCGGACCCCGTTCCCGCCGTCCTACCCCGGCGCGGCATGGCCCGCCGACGCGTCGGTCGGCGTCGCCGCGCTCGCGCTGCACGACCGCCTGTTCGCGCCACGCACCTCTGCAGGGGACGGCGCAGCCTACGGCCCGACGATCCAGCGGTGGGTCGCGGGCGTCCGCGCCCGGCTCGACCCCGAGACCGGCCTCGTCTCGCACGCTGCCGATGCCACGACCGGCACGGCGCAGGGCGGCGCGCGCGGCGAGTCGCTCGTGCTCACGCTCCGCTTTCTCGCCGAGATCGACCCGGCGTTCGCGCGCGAGCAGTACGGGCGCTTCCGCGAGCGCTTTGTCTCGACTCGCTACGGCCTGCCCGTCGTGCTCGCCTACCCGGCCGGCTACCGCGGCGCGGCCGACGTCGACTCGGGGCCCGTGATCTGGGGCGTCGGGCTGCCGGCGACGGTCGTCGGGCTGGGCGCGGCGCGTGCCGTGGGCGACGCCGCGCTGGCGGCGCCGCTGGACCGCGAACTCGAGGCCCTCGGGATGCCGGTCGTGTGGGGCGGACGCCGGTCGTACGGATTCGGCGCGCTGGCCGTCGGCGAGGCGTTTCTGGTGTGGGCGCGCCTGACGCCCGCGGCGCCCGACGCCGGGTTCGCGCCGGTCGTCGGGGCAGCGTGGGGGATGCCGGTCGCGGCAACCAGCGGGCTGCTCGGCGTGTTGCTGCTGCTCCTCGCCCGCCGCGTTCTATGGCCACGCTCGACATCCGTGCCGGAGACATCACGCGCCTCCGCGTCGACGCGATCGTGAACGCGGCCAACGAGCGGATGCTCGGCGGCGGCGGCGTGGACGGCGCGATCCACCGCGCGGCGGGCCCCGACCTCCTCGCGGCGTGCCGGGACGTCCCCGAGGTGCGTCCGGGCGTCCGCTGCCCGACGGGCGAAGCGCGGATCACGCCCGGCTTCCGCCTGCCGGCGCGGTCCGTGATCCACACCGTCGGCCCGACGTGGCGCGGCGGCGGGCACGGTGAGGACGCAGCGCTGGCCTCGGCGTACCGGTCCAGTCTCGCGCTCGCGGCCGAGCACGGCCTGACGTCGGTCGCCTTCCCGGCGATCTCGACCGGCGTCTACGCCTTCCCGGCCGACCGCGCGGCGCGCATCGCCGTCGAGACGGTCCGGGCGTGGACGGAGCCGCTGCCGGCGCGCGTCCTGCTCGTCGCGTTCGACGCGCGCTCGGCCCGTGTGCTCGAGGCGGCGCTGGGGGTGTGACGGTGCCCAGAGGCGGTCTCAGGCGCCGAGGTCCTGCTCGAAGCGGAGGCGGTAGTCGCGGTAGGCCGCGTTGTAGCCGGCGGCGGTGACCGTGAAGCCGGCCGCGAGGCCGAGGACTGTCATGCCGGGGTGCTTGTTCGGGAACGTGTCGAAGGCGAAGCGCGCGTAGCCCATCCGCGTCGCCTCGGCCTGCATCGCCGCGAGCAGCGCCCGCGCGACGCCGTGGCGCCGCTCCTCGGGCAGCACGCCGCCTTTGGCACTGTAGAACGTCGACTTGCTCTCGGCATAGCCGACCTTGAAGCCGACCGTCCGGCCGTCGCGGCGCGCGAGCAGGATCATCAGGTCCTCGCGGTCGAGGCGGTGGATCACGCGCGACTCGCCAAAGACGACCGTGTTGAGGGCGCGGACGTCCTCGAACCGGTCCAGCCCGACGCGCTCGACGACGAGCGGGGCGCGGGCGGCGGCGAGGGCGTCCGGCGGGACGTCGAGGATCTGCATGGGTTGAACACGTGCGGAGGGGCTGCACGGTAGGAAATCGCGGGCCGTCGCGCAAGTGAAGCGCGGGTGTCGCCGCGTCAACCCACCCAGCGGGGGACGGCCAGCATCGCCAGCCACGCCGGGAACGCGCACGCGAACAGGACGGCGGCGACGAGCGGCGTCTGCTCCAGCAGCCCGGCCCGCGAGAGCAGGTTGTACCAGTCGTGCGCCTCGGGCCCGAGCCCGCCGAGAAGCGGCATCGACCGCGCCTGCGCGTCGGCGGCGTAGGCCGCGACGTCGATCCAGTTCTGGCCGAGCCACAGGAACGACAGCTGCACGCCGAGCCGGGAGTCCGACGCGAACGCGATCCACGCCCAGATGCACGGGAAGAGGAGCTGGAGGACCGAGCCGCCCGCGATCATCATCGTCTCGCCGAAAAAGCGGAAGAGGAAGTGGCCGGCCTCGTGCGGCAGCAGGTTCAGGCTGTGGACGAGAAACCACGGCATCCCGAGCGCGCCGGACTGTCCGTACGGCACGACGGCGAAGTAGAGGCAGGCGGGCAGCAGCAGCACGCCCGAGGCGTACTCGGACGCGAGAAAGCGCTGGTGGCTCGTGAGTGCACGCATCGGACGACGGGGGCGGGGCAGACCCGATATCGGCCGGCCCGGAGGCGCACTGAACCGGTGCCGCCCGGCGTACCCTGTGTCCCGCACCCGACGCCGACCCGATGGCCCTGCTCACGCCCGACGCCCTCGCGAACGTCGCGTCGATGGAGCTGCGGGCGCGGCTCATCGTCGAGGGCTTCCTGACGGGCCTGCACCGCAGCCCCTTCCACGGCTTCTCGGTCGAGTTCGCCGAGCACCGCGCCTATGCGCCAGGCGACGAGCTGCGCCACGTCGACTGGAAGGCGTACGGCCGCAACGACCGCCTCGTCGTGAAGCGCTACGAGGAGGAGACCAACCTGCGCCAGACCGTCGTCCTGGACACGTCGGCGTCGATGCGCTACGCCGGCGCGGCGGGCGTGACCAAGCTGACCGTCGCGGCGACGCTCGCGGCCGCGCTCCACGCGCTCATGGTGCGGCAGCGCGATGCGACCGGGCTCGTCGCCTTCGACCGCGCCGTGAACCAGCACCTCCGGCCGTCAGCGACGCGCGCGCACCTCGCGACGCTCTTCGCGACGCTCGACCGGCTCACCACCGACCCGCCGCCCGCGGCGACCGAGACGGGCGTGGCGGCCGCGCTCCACGACGTCGCCGAGCGCATCCCGCGCCGCGGGCTCGTCGTGGTGCTGTCCGATCTGTTCGATGCCTCGGGCGACGTCCGCGAGACCGTCCGGGCGCTCCAGCACCTGCGGCACCGCGGCCACGAGGTGATCGTGTTCCATGTCCTCGACGCCGCGACCGAGCGCCGGTTCGACCTGCCCGACGCGCCGGTCCGCCTGCGCGACCTCGAAACGGGGGAGGAGCGGACGGTCCTGCCGGGCCAGATCCGCGCCGAGGTGTCGGCCGCCGCCGAGGCGTTCGTCGCCGAGTTGCAGCGCCGCTGCCGCGAGGCGCGCATCGACTACGTCCCCATCGACACGGCCGCGCCCTACGCCGACGCGCTGCGCGCCTACCTCGCCAAGCGCCGCCGCCTGTTCTGATGCGGGTCCAGCGTTCGAGGTGCGAGGTACGTGATCGCTGGTCGCTTTCTCGAGGCACGTACCCTGAACCCGGTACCCCGAACCGGTGGACCCACTCACCGACTGCCAATATCTTGGCACCCTGGCCGTTACGCCGCCCTCCGCTCACCCGCTCCTCACCGATGACCTTTCCGACACGCTCGGGCCTGCTCGCCCTCGCCGCGCTCGCCGCTGCGCCCGCCTTCGCCCAGACGCCGACGGCCGACGCCGACCCGGCGCTCGTCCAGCGCTACCAGTCGACCATCACGCCCGCCGAGCTCGCCGGCCACCTCTACGTCTACGCCGACGACTACATGGCCGGCCGCGACACCGGCGCGCCCGCCCAGCGCTTCGCCGCGCGCTACCTCGCCGGCCAGTACCAGGCGATGGGCATCGCCGCGCACGGCTCCGGCACCGCCGCGACGCCCTACGCGCTCGACGGCTACCTCCAGCCGTTCATGCTCGAGAAGAGCACGCTCAAGAGTCTGACCGTCACCGCCACGCGCGGCACCGCGATCATCGCCACGAGCACGATCCGCCCGGACAGCACGTCGGGCGCGCTCCTCGTCCCGGCCTACGGCCAGATCACCGACGCCTCGCCCGCCCGCGTCGTCTTCGTCGGCGCGCAGGACGCGTTCGACGGGATGAACCTCTCGGGGGCGTACGCCATCGCGATGCCGGGCACGGCGGCCGACCCGACCAACCAGGAGGCGACGCAGGCGCGGCTCGCGGCGCTCGGCGCGGCCGGCGTCCGCGGCGTCATCCTCGCCGTCGCTCCCGTCGTCTCGGCGCTCGGCCAGCAGGCGACGCGCGCCTTCCGCGGCGGGCGCCTCGCGCTTCCCGAGGTCGCCGGGGCGGAGGAGGAGACCGGCGGTACGCCGGCGATCCTGCTCACGGGCATGGACGTCGCGCAGCAGATGATGGGCACGATG
>JBBSUZ010000151.1:0-7911 GCA_038233965.1 Rhodothermales bacterium
CGTCGCGCTCTTCAAGCTCCAACCTCCAACCTGCACTTTCCGCCTTTCATGCCCGTAACCCTCCGCCGCATCCTCACTGGCATCGGCGTCGTGCTCGCGCAGTGGCTCGTCTTCGAGCAGCTCGGCCTCTGGGGCGTCATCCCTGATGTGGTGCTGCTCTTCGTCGCCGTGACGGCCATCAAGCGCGGGCGCATGGCCGGCGCCATCGCGGGCTTCTCGGCGGGCCTGCTCATGGACGTGCTGACGAACCCGCAGATGATGGGTCTCAACGCGCTCGTCAAGACGCTGATGGGCTTCGTCGTCGGCATCTTCCGCTCGGACCAGGGCGAGAACACGCGCATCGCCCCGCCGCAGGCCGTCCTGGGCGCGCTCCTGGTGGCGACGGTCCAGAACGGGCTCGTCACGATCCTGCTCGCGCTCGACCTCGGCACGCGCACGCCGTTCCTGATCGCAGGCGTCTGGATCGGCGGGGCGATCTACACGGCCGTCGTCGCGGGCGTCGCCGCCATGTTCAGCCGGCCGGCGCGGTAGAGGGCCTGTGGGATGGGGCCAGTGGCCAGGGGCAGAATGCGCCCGACTCCCTTCTGCCACTGGCCACTGCCGCGGCGGCGTAAGCCGACGATACTGGCCACTGGCCCTCAGCGGAGCGCGTCCTCCAGCGTCGTCGCGGCGTCGGTGCTGGCGTCGCGGATCTTGACGATGACGGGCGCGGACACGCTCAGGCCATGCGCGCGGCCGAAGTCCGAGTCCACGGCACGGCCGCCGGGCACGACGACGGCGCGCGCCGGGATCTCGAGCGGGCGGTCGCCCTCGGCGCGGAGGATGGTCTCAGTCGTGAGGTCGTAGACGCGGCTGCCGCGCGCGAGCACGACGCCCGCGGCGAGCACGGCGCCCTCGCGCACGACCGTCCCCTCGTAGACGCCGCAGCCGCCGCCGACGAACACGCCGTCCTCGATCACGACCGGCGCCGCCCCGACGGGCTCGAGCACGCCGCCGATCTGGGCCGCCGCCGAGAGGTGCACGTTCCGGCCGATCTGCGCGCACGAGCCGACGAGCGCGTGCGAGTCCACCATCGTCCCGCTGTCGACGTACGCGCCGAGGTTGATGTACATCGGCGGCATGCACACGACGCCCGAGGCGACGTACGCGCCGCGGCGGATGCTGGAGCCGCCGGGCACGATGCGCACGCCGCGCTCGGCCGAGAACGCCTGCGGCGGGACCGTGTCCTTGTCGAAGAACGCGAACGAGCCGACGGACTGGTCGGTCATGCGCCCGAGGCGGAGCGCGAGCAGCACGCCCTGCTTCACCCACGCGTTGGCGCGCCAGACGCCGTCGTCGCCCTTCTCGGCCGCGCGGATGTCGCCGCGCTCGAGGGCGTCGAGCAGGTCGAGGGCCGCGTCGCGCGCGTCGGCGGCGTCGGGGTGGTCGGCGGGCGTGGCGGCGAGGGCGTCGATGCGGTCGCGGAGGTCGGACATGGGGAGGGAAATGGGATGCGGGAAATGGTCGATGCGGGAGTAGAACGGGATGCCCCCGTTCGTTCCGGCCGAGCGACCGTAGAGACGCCCCGCTGGGGCGTCTTCGTCGTTCCGACCGGCACGACGCCCGGGCGTCATCGCCGTTCCGAATGGCGCGCCGCCGGTACGTCCCCGGATGGTACCGCCGGCGTCAGTCGCGCACGTCCAGCAGGACGCCGACGGGCCAGACGTCGGGCCGCGCCGTGCCCGGCATCCGCACCTGCCCGGCCGAGAGGCGAACGACGCGCTCGGTGTCGCCCTGGCGGATGAGCAGGTCGACGGGCAGGCCGGTGAGCAGGCCGGCGTCGCCCGAGAGCGTCCACGAAAGCGTGTGGTCGGCCCAGCGGGTCTGGAGCCGCGGAATCTCCGTCCCGTTCGCCCAGTAGTTGAAGAGCGGCGCGAGGTCACGGCCCGAGACGCGCTCGACGACGGTCTCGAAGCCGCCCGTCGAGATCGGCTGCCGCGCGGCCTGGATCCGGCGGAGCGACGTCCAGAACGCCTGCTCCCCGACCGTCAGGCGGAGCACGTGCAGCAGGGCCGCGCCCTTGTTGTAGACCGTGAGCGAGAGCGCGTCTTCGGGCTGGTCGAGTGCGTCCGGCACGAGGCGACCCTGCGCGACGTCGAGCGGCGTCTCGCGGACGATGCGGGCGAGGTGGCGCATCCGCGCGTCGGGCCCGCCGAGGCGGCCGAGCGCCTCGGCCGTGAGGTACGTCGCCGGGCCTTCTGCGAGCCACAGGTCGCGCCAGTCGGCGGGCGGGACGGCGTTGCCCCACCACTGGTGGACGAGCTCGTGGATTGCGACCTCCTCGATCGGCGTCCGGCCCTCGGCCGTCTCGCGGTAGAGCCGCGCCTGCAGGAACGGGGCGGCCGCGTTCTCCATCCCGGCGTAGCCGATGGGCACCTCGACCGTCGCGAACGTCGGGTACGGGTAGGGCCCGAGGAGCGCGACGAGCGAGTCCAGCGCGGCCGGGATGCGGCGCAGGTCGCGGGCGACGCCGGCGTCGAGCGCGAGCAGGTGGTGCGTGACGGGGACGCTGCCGGTCGTGTCGCGCACGCTCTCGAAGTGCCCGACGGCGAAGCCGGCCGTGTAGCTCGGCGCGTCGGCAGCGAGGTGCGACGTTACGGTCCGGACGCCGGCCGCGACCGTGTCGCGAACCGTCTCGCCGGTCAGGACGACGTCGTAGACGGCGGGCGCGCTGACTGTGATGTCGAGGGCGAACGGGTCGGACGGATGATGCACGGCCGGGAGCCAGCCCGCGGCGCGGTCCGGCCAGCCGTCCGTGAACACGACGCGCTGCCCCGCCGCATCGCCAGCGTAGAGGCCCGCCGCGGGCGTCCCGGCGTACCCGATCTCGACCGCCGACTCGGACGTCGTCCCAGCGAGCGGGATCACGAGCGCGTCGCCGTCGCGGGTGAACGCGGCCGGTGCGCCGTCGACGCGGACGGAGGTGACGGCGAGCGCGTCGTCGAGCCCGAGGCGCAGCTCGCGCAGGTCGGCCGCGTGGCGGACCGTCAGCACGGCGCGGGCGCGGATCGCGAGCGCGTCCGGGTCCAGCGTGAGCCGGACGTCGGCCGCGAGGACATCGACGCCGGGCTGCGGCGGTGGGGCCGAGACGGGGTCCGGCGCCGACCGGCAGCCGGCGAGCACGAGCAGGGCGAGCAGGAGCGTCCGGTTCATCCGATCACGCCCGCAGCCCACGCCACGGCGGCCATCAGCACGGGCTGCAGCGGCAACCGCGCCCAGAGTGCCCATGCCGGCGCGATGCGGCGGAAGCGCTCGGGGTGGCGCGCCATGAACACGTTGGCCGGGAAGACGGCGAGCAGCAGCGCGAGCAGGCCCCACGCCGCGAACACCCGCGTCGAGCCGACCAGCAGGCCGATCCCGCCCAGGAGCTCGGCGACGCCGCTGATCGAGACGAGCGTGCCTGGCGCGGGCAGGCTCGGCGGCACGATGGCCTCGAACATCCTGGGCCGCAGAAAGTGCATCACCCCCGTAAACGCGAACATCGCTGCGAGGCCGACGAGCGCGACCGCGCGGAGGCGCCCGTCCGGCAGCGAGAGCCAGTCGGTCACGGCAGCGCCTCCTCGGAGCCGGCGCCGGGCTTGATCTCGAGGCCCGAGAGCTGCTCGACGATCGCGTCCGAGACGCCCATCGCCGAGAAGCCGCCGTCGTGGTAGAGCGTCTGCATGGTGACCATGCGCGCGTAGTCCGAGAGCAGCGTCACGCAGTAGTCCGCGCACGACGCGGCGTCGGCGTTGCCGAGCGGGGCGATCTTCTGGGCGAAGTCGAACATGGCGTCGAAGCCGTCGATGCCGCCGCCGGCCGTCGTCTTGGTCGGGCTCTGCGAGACGGCGTTGATGCGGATGCCGCGGCGGCCGAGGCGGTAGCCGAACGAGCGCACGATGGACTCGAGCAGCGCCTTGGCGTCGCCCATCTCGGAGTACTCCGAGAACGTGCGGGCGGCGCCGATGTAGCTCATCGCGAGGACCGAGCCGCCGTCCGAGAGCGCGTCTTGCGCCATCGCCGCGCGGACCATCCGGTGTAGCGAGACGGCCGAGATGTCCAGCGTCTTGAGGTACCACTCGTACTTGAGGTCCTCGTAGGCGCGGTTCTTCCGGACGTTGAGGCCCATGCCGATCGAGTGGACGACGAAGTCCATCGGCCCGCCGAAGTGCTCAACCGCGCCCGACATGAGGCTGTCGAGCTCGCCGTCGGTGGTGGCGTCGGCGTAGACGACGGGGCTGCCGCCCGTCTGCTCGGCGAGGGCGTCGAGTTGGCCGAAGCGGCTCGCGACGGGCGCGTTGGTGAGCACGAAGCGCGCGCCCTCGCGGTGCGCGGCGAGCGCGAGGGCCCACGCGATCGAGTTGGGGTCGAGGGCACCGGAGATGACGCCGGTCTTACCGGCGAGGAGGCCGGTTCCGGCAAGCGTGTCGGGCATCGGGCAGTCGGGTTGGGGAGACTGCCAAGCTACGAGGACCCTCCCGGGTACGGGGTACGTGGTTCGGAGTACCGCAGCTGGCCGTTGAGCTGGTCGGTCGCATCGGTACCTGGCACCCAGAACCTCGTACCCGATCTACCTCTCGACCTTCTCGCCGATCATCCCGGCGACGGTCTCGAGCATCGGGCCGCGGAGGACGGGCTTCGAGAGGTAGGCGTCGAAGCCGGCGTCGAGGCAGCGTCGGCGGTCCTCGGCCGACGCGTGCGCGGTGAGCGCGATGGTCGGCAGGTGCGCCCAGCGGGCGTCGGCGCGGATGCGGTCCAGGACGTCGAAGCCCGAGAGGCCGCCCTGGTAGTTGAGGTCCAGCAGCGCCACCTGCACCGGGTCCGCCGGGTCGCACGCGGCCAGCATCGCGAGCACCTCCTCGCCGGACGCCGCCGCGAGCACGCGGTACGTCTTGCGGAGGTAGAGCGTGAACAGCTGCCGGTTCTCGGGGTAGTCGTCGGCGACGAGGACGAGCGGGAGGTCAGGCACGGCGATGGGGAAGGGGAGTCCGTCGTATCGCCCTCGCCCGGGAGCCGCTTAACCGCCGTGCGTGCAGGTTCAGCTCTCCGCAGCGATATGTGCGCGGAATGCGTCGGCGAGCGGCTTCCCGATACGGACGAGCGCGTCGTGGACGTGCCCGTTCGACGCGACGATGCCGCCCGAGCGCGTCGGGTCGGCGTCGTCCCACAGGCCCGTCACCCGGCCGCCGGCGGCCTCGACGAGCACGATGCCCGCCGCGACGTCCCACGGCGCGATGCCCGCCTCGAAGTAGCCGTCGAAGCGGCCCGCGGCCGTCCATGCGAGGTCCACGGCTGCGGCTCCGTGCCGCCGCACGCCCCGCGTGGCGCGGATGGCGCGCTCGAACGTCTGGAGGTAGCCCTCGACGTAGCCGTAGTCGCGGAACGGGAAGCCCGTCGCGATGAGCGCGTCGTCCAGGAGAGCCGTCTCCGAGACCTGCGCCCGCACGCCGTCGACCATCAGGCCCTCGCCACGCGTCGTCGCGAAGAGCTCGCCCGACGACACGTCGAGCACGACGCCGACCGTCCCGACGGCGTCGACCTGCAAGCCGATCGAGACGGCGTAGGGCGGGACGCCGCGCGTGAAGTTGGTCGTGCCGTCGAGCGGGTCCACGATCCACACGCGGCCCTCGGTCGGGACCCCGAGCCCGTCCGCGCTCTCCTCGGCGACGATGGCATCGTCCGGGAAGGCCGCCGCGAGGCGGTCCACGATGATCCGCTGCGCGCCCTCGTCGACGAACGTGACGAGGTCGTGGAGCGATTTGGCGCGGACGTCGCGCTCGCTCATCTGGCCGGCGTGCCCGGCGATGAACGCGGCGGCTGCGCGGGCGGCGTCCTCAGCGGCGGCGCGCTCGGCGGTGAAGGCTGGCATCGGGGCAGGGCGGGGGAGGAGTGCAACCGCGCGCACCGGGGCGGGTTCTGACGATTCGCCTTCCGAATCTCCGTGCGCCTCGTCGTTTTCGCGTGTGCCGTCTGCCTCCTCGCCGCCTGCACGTCGCCTGCCGATCGGGCGGCCGCTGCCGCCGCGGCCCCATCCGGCCCCGTCGCCGGCACGCCCGATGCGCTCGTCGCCCGGCTCGGCTCCCGAGCCCTCGCGGCATCGTTCGCCCGCCTCGCCACCGTGCCCTACGAGGCGCGCGTCGTCGTCGAGGAACTGGACGAGTCGGCCCGGCCCGTCGGGCGCTTCGAGCGGACGCTGCGGCACGCGCCCGGCCAGCCCGACCGCCTGCTCGCGACGCGCGCCTCGGGCACGCTCGCCGACACGTCTGGCCTCGACCCGGCGCGGCTCCAGATCCAGGACCCGATGCCGGCCGTCCTCGCCGACGTCCCGGCCTACCTCGCGCCGTCGACGCGCGAGCAGTACGCCGTCCGCGTCGGGCGCGCCGCCGGGGCCGTCCGCGCCATCGAGATCGCGCACACGGCGGACACCGACCAGGCCGTCGAGCGCGTCGTCGCGGCCATCGACACGACGACGGGCGACGTGCTCCGGATGACGGTCGCGCGCCAGAACCGGTCCGCGATCTACGACGAGTCCACACGCGCCGAGGTGCGGCTGCTGCCCCGGCCGGGCGGCGCGCTGCCCGCCGCGGTCGAGACGACGTCGATCGTGTCGTCCCCGCTCTCCGGCATCCGGACGTACCGGATGATCTGGCAGGTGACGCTGCGGTAGGGCCGAGGTCGGGCGAATCCCGAGCCGCGCGCCGGCCGGACCGCCGCCGCGCCGCCGTCGTACGTCCGCGCCACCCTGCCCGGACCGATGCGCCTGCGCCACCTCGGATACGCCTGCCTCAACACGACGCTCGGCACCAAGAGCCGGACCGTCCGCCTCGCCAACCTCCGGACGGAGGCCGTCATCCCGGTCATCGCCCAGAACCTCGACGACGTCCTCGCGAGCCTGCGCTGGAACGTCGCTCACGGCATCCGCTTTTTCCGCATCTCGTCGGACCTGATCCCGTTCGGGCCGATGCCCGCCTTCCCGTTCGACTGGGCCGAGGCCTTCGACTGGAAGTTTCGCGAGATCCGGGCGCTCGTGAAGGCCGAGGCGTTGCGCGTCACGAGCCATCCCGGCCAGTACACCGTCCTCAACAGCCCGCGCGAAACCGTCGTCCAGAACTCGGTCGACGAGCTCGAGCACCAGGCGCGCGTGCTGAAGCTGATGGACCCGACGGGCACGATGACGCTCCACGTCGGCGGGGCCTACGGCGACAAGCCGTCCGCGATGGACGCCTTCGCCCGCAACGTCGACCGGCTCTCGGACGCGGCGAGGTCGCGCCTCATTCTGGAGAACGACGACACGACGTTCACGCTCGCCGAGGTCGTCGGGCTCGCCGAGCGGACGGGCTTAGCCGTCGTCGTGGACCTGTTTCACCACGTCCTGAACCCGTCGGGCGAGACGTGGGACTCGGGCCTCGTCCCGCTCCTCGACCGGGCGATGGCGACGTGGAACGGGCGCCCGCCCAAGATGCACCTCTCGTCGCACAAGCCCGGCACGCGCACCAGCCACGCGGACTACCTGCACATGGACGACGTCCAGACGCTCGTCGACGTCATGGCGCAGGTCGGCCGGCCGGACGACCCGTACGACGTCATGCTGGAGGCCAAGCGCAAGGAGATCGCGGTCCTCGAAGTGCAGCGCTACCTCGACACCGGCGAGCGCCCGTCGCGGCTGATCCCGATGGAAACCGTCGAGGAGGCCGACGCGACGACGCTCGTCTGACCCGCGCATTTCCGCATGCGTGGAGACGCCCCGCTGGGGCGTCTCCCCGCTGACGTCCCCGATTCCGCGCCGTCCCCGAGGCCGCGCCGTCCCCGCTTCCGCGCCGTCCCCGCGTCCGCGACGTCCCCGGGTCGCGGCGTCCGAGGCGCCGGGGCCGGTGCGGGCGCGGTGCCCGAGAC
>JBBSUZ010000152.1:0-7902 GCA_038233965.1 Rhodothermales bacterium
CGCTCGGCCCGTGGAAGGCGCCCGCCACGAAGGGGTTGTCGCCGACGGCGTTGCAGAAGGCGACGAACTTGGCGCACGCGATCGAGTCGCGGTCCGCCGACGCGCGCGACATGCCGAGGATGGCGTGGGCGACGGCGAGGACGGCGTCGGCGTTGATGCCGGCGCGCGTGGAGCCGCAGGCGACGGAGCCGCAGACGCGGGCCGTCGTGCTGAGGGCCTCGGGCAGGGACTCGATGAGCGCGGCGTCGCCGGGCGTCGTGCCCTTCTCGACGAGTGCCGAGAAGCCGGCGAGGTAGTCCACGCCGATCTCGGCCGCGGCGCGGTCGAGCGTGTGCGCGAGCTTGACGAAGTCCTCGGGCGAGAAGCCGTCGCACGCGAGCGCGGCCGGCGTGATCGAGACGCGCTTGTTGGCGATGCGCACGCCGTAGAGCGCCTCGATAGCCTGCGCCGCGGCGAGGTGGTGCTCGGCCGCCCGCGTCACGCGGTCGTAGACGTTCTGGCGCGTGGACTCGGGGTCGCGGCTCTGGCACCCGCGCAGGCTCACGCCGAGCGTGACGGTCCGGATGTCGAAGGCGTCGGCCTCGGTCATCTGGACGGTTTCGAGGACTTCGGTGAGGCTGAGGGACATGGGATGCGGGATGTGGGATGCGGGATGGGGCGTCATGCCGCTCCCGGCTCGAGTGTGCGGATGAGACCCTGGAGGGGGCGTCGCAGATCTTCGATGGACGCAATCAGACGGGCCGCATCGGTCGGAGCTGCGATGCCGATCCGCTCCGCGATCGTGACCTGCGTCCTGATCTCGTACAGCGACCCGCGCGCGATTCGGAGGAAGCGGAGATAGTCGGCGCGGGTGCCGCGGCCCCATCCCTCTGCGATGTTGGATGGCACGGACACGGCAGCGCGTCGCATCTGGGACGTCAACCCGAACCGCTCGTCGGTCGGGAAGGTGGCGGTGATCTGGTACACCTCGGCGCAGAGCGAGATGCCCGCCTGCCAGACGCGAAGGTCCTCGTAGCTCTGGACGCGACCGGCCTCACCCACGACGCTGGGCCACACCTCGTCGTCTCTCTGCCCATCCCGCATCCCGTATCCCGCATCCCCGTTCACGGCCGGTGCATCGCCTCGAAGAGCTCCTCGTGCTGCAGCAGGACGCGGACGCCGAACGTGTCGCCGCGCGCGGCGAGGCGGTCGCGGGCGGCGCCGAGGTCCGCGCCGGCGGGGAAGTCGGCGACGAGGACGACGGTGAAGTAGCCCTGGAGGATCTTCTGGGAGACGTCGAGGACGTTGGCGTTCGAGGCCGAGAGCTCGGCCGTGATCGCGGCGAGGACGCCGGGCGTGTCGTGGCCGTAGGCCGTCACGACGACGCGCGACGAGAGCGCGGCTGGTCCGGCGGACGCGGGGCGCGGAGCCGGGCGGCTCGCCGGGTGCGGCGCGACCGGGACGTCGCCGGTGCCGTCGAGCACGGCGCGGGCGACGCGCTCGACGCGCTCGGGCGAGGCCTCGGGGCCGAGGGCGTCAGAGATGCGGTCGATGAGGAGGCGGACGTCGGCGGGGCGGGCCATCGGGGCGCGGGCGGGGAGGGGAGGCCAAGGTATCGCCAGCCGCAGCCGGCGCGCGGCGCGCGCGGACTGCCTCCCGACGTCCCCGGACACCGTCCCGACGTCCCCGGATCGCCTCCCGAAGGATCGGGACTGCCTCGCGAAGCCTCCGGAGCGCCTCGCGACGTCGCCGGACTGCCTCGCGACGCCTCCGGAGCGACACGAGTAGGCTCCGGAGTGTCACACGCTGGATCCGGAACGCCTCCCGGCGCACCCGGGCCGGCCGCGGAACCGCGTGCGGTGCGGCGGGTGCCCTGCGTCCACTTGCCGCCGCCGCCGATGTCCACTCCGATCCGCGTCGCCGACGCCGGCACCGTCCTCGACGGCCATATGGCCGAGGTCGACGCCGGCGGCACGCCCGTCCTGCTCGCCCGCGTCGGCGGCCGCCTCCACGCCTGCGCGGCCAAATGCCCGCACTACGGCGCGCCGCTCGCGACGGGCGTCCTCGACGGCCCGCATGTCGTCTGCCCGTGGCATCACGCCCGCTTCGACGTCACGACGGGCGCGCTGTGCGACCCGCCGGCGCTCGACAGCCTCCAGGCCTACGCCGTCGAGGAGCGCGACGGCGGCGTGTTCGTCACCATCGCCGGGCCCGCGCACGTCCCGCCGCCCGCCCCGCGGGGCGAGGACGGCCGCCTGTTCCTCATCCTCGGCGCCGGGGCTTCGGCGCAGGCGTGCGCCGAAGCGCTGCGGAGCGAAGGCTACGCCGGCCGTATCGCGCTCGCGACGCCCGAAGCGGAGGGGCCGTACGACCGGACCAAGCTGTCCAAGGCCTACGTCGCCGGCACGGCGGACGACGCCGGCCTGCCGCTCCGCGACGCCGACTTCCAGGACCGCCACCGCATCGAGACGTGGACCGGCCGCACCGCGACGGCCCTCGATCCGGACGCCCGGATCGTCACCTTCGGCGACGGCGAGACGGTGAGCTACGATGCCTGCCTCATCGCGACCGGCGGCACGCCGCGCCGCCTCGACATTCCGGGCGCGGACCTGCCCGGCGTTCACGTCCTCCGCTCCCACGCCGACGCCCGCGCGCTCGTCGACGCGCTCGGTGAGGCTCGCCGCGCCGTCGTCATCGGCGGGTCGTTTATCGGCATGGAGACGGCGTCGAGCCTGACGGAGCGCGGGATCGAGGTGACGGTCGTGGACCGCGGGGCCGTCCCGCTCGCCGCTGCACTCGGCGCCGATGTCGGCGGCGTTTTCCGGGACGCGGCTGAGGCGAAGGGCGTGACGTTCCAGATGGAGGCCGGCATCGAGCGCATCGACGCGGACGGTGACGGTCTGGCCGTCGTGCTCGCGTCCGGCGACCGCCTTCCGGCTGATGTCGTCGTGCTGGGCGTCGGCGTGACGCCGTCCACCGGCTTCCTCGACGGCCACGCCTTCCGCCGCGACGACGGCGGGATCGAGACCGATGCTGCGCTCCGCGTCTCGGACGCCCTCTTCGCCGCGGGCGACATCGCTGCCGTCCCCGGTCCGGCAGGGGAGCGCGTGCGGATCGAGCACTGGCGGCTGGCGCAGCAGCACGGCCGCGCGGCCGCGCTCGGCATGCTCGGGCAGCCGGATTCAGACCCCGTGCCGTTCGACGGCGTCCCGTTCTTCTGGTCCGGCCAGTTCGGCCTCGCCCTCCGCGCGGTCGGCCACGCCGACAGACCGGACGAGCGGATCGTCGTCGGATCGCTCGCCGACCGCGCGTTCGTGTCGTATGCGATCGAGGATGGACAGGCCGTCGCTGCGCTCGCAGTCGGCCGGGACAAAGACGCCGCTGCCTTCCACCACCTGCTCCGCCGCGGCATCGCGCCGACCGCCGAAGAGGTTCGGGACGGGTTCGACCCGCAGGCACGCCTGGCCGACGCACAGCGCGCATCCGCCTGAACGGACACGCTCTGAACGCGTCGGGGCTACACGCCGTCCTCACTCAGGCCCGGGAGCCTCGCACGCGGGACGGCGTAGATTCTACTCCCCACATGCACACGCACGGCTATGAACCTGCCCGGAGGAATGGAGCTCATCATCATCTTTCTGGTGATCCTGCTCGTATTCGGCGCCAAGCGCATTCCCGAGATCGCGTCCGGCCTCGGCAAAGGCATCCGCGAGTTCAAGGACGCTACGAGCGACATCAAGCGTGAGATGACGACGCCCGCGCCGCCGCCCGCTCAGCAGATCCAGCAGGCCGCCGCCCCGCCGCCGGTCTACGTCCCGCCGGCGCCGGTCGCCGAGTCCGTCGTGGTGCCGCCCGTCGCACCGGCGGCCGACCCGTACACGACGCCGGACCCGTACGCCCCGCAGTCGTAAGCGCCTGGCGCTTTCCTGACCCCGAGCCGACCGGCACGTGCCGGCCGGCTTTCTCCACATCCCGACCCCCCCCGCATTGAGCATCCTCGTAGACCGGTCCACGCGCGTCGTCGTCCAGGGCTTCACCGGAAAAGAAGGCACCTTCCACGCCGAGCAGATGATCGCCTACGGCACCGACGTCGTCGGCGGCGTGACGCCGGGCAAGGGCGGCTCGACCCACCTCGACCGGCCCGTCTTCAACACGGTCGCGGAGGCGGTCGCGGCGGGTGCCAACACGGCCTGCATCTTCGTCCCGCCGGCCTACGCTGCCGACGCCATCCTCGAGGCCGCGGATGCGGGCGCGAAGGTCGTCGTGTGCATCACCGAGGGCATCCCGGTGCAGGACATGCTCGTGGTCAAGCCGTACGTGGACCGTCGGGGCGTGGTGCTCGTCGGGCCGAACTGCCCGGGCCTGCTCACGCCCAACCAGGCCAAGGTCGGCATCATGCCGACCATGATCTTCTCGCCGGGCGCCGTCGGCGTCGTGTCGCGAAGCGGCACGCTGACCTACGAGGCCGTGGACCAGCTCACGCGTGAGGGCTTGGGCCAGTCGACCGCCATCGGCATCGGCGGCGACCCGATCATCGGCACCCAGTTCATCGACGCGCTGCGCCTCTTCGAGGCGGACCCCGAGACCGAGGCCGTCGTGATGATCGGCGAGATCGGTGGGTCGGCCGAGGAGGAGGCCGCCGAGTACGTCAAGAACGAGATGACCAAGCCCGTCTTCGGCTTCATCGCCGGCCGGACCGCGCCTCCCGGCCGCCGGATGGGCCACGCCGGGGCCATCGTCTCGGGCGGCTCGGGCACGGCCGAGGCCAAGCTCGACGCCATGCGCGCCGCGGGCATCACGACGGTCGAGAGCCCGGCCACGATCGGGCAGACGGTCAAGCAGTACATGGCGGCCGTGGCTTAGCCGCGCCGGGATATGGGATTCGGGATGGGGGATGCGCAGATGCCGTCTCTGCCCATCCCGAATCCCACATCCCGTATCCCATGAAGATCAACGACATCCGCTTCGCCCTCGCGGCCCCGAACTGGGGCGCATTGCCGCCGGGCGTGTTTCCCGAGGTCGCGTTCGCGGGCCGCTCCAACGTCGGCAAGAGCTCGCTGCTGAATGCGCTGTGCGGGCGCAAGCAGATGGCCCGCACGTCCGGCACGCCGGGCAAGACGCAGGCGCTCAACTTCTACGCGGTCAACCCGAACCTGCAGGGCGACCCGGTGATGTACCTCGTGGACCTGCCGGGCTACGGCTTCGCCAAGGTCTCGAAGACGCAGCGCGCCGCGTGGCAGCGCCTCGTCGGGCAGTACGTGACCGAGCGCGCCGAGCCGCGCCCGCCGGGCAAGGCCCCGCTCCGCGCCGTCGTGCAGCTCATCGACAGCCGCCACCCGCCGACGCCGCTCGACGTCGAGCTCATGGCCGTCCTGATGGAGTCCGACGCGCTGCACCTCATCGTGCTCACGAAGTCGGACAAGCTGTCGTCCAATGGCAAGCAGCAGGCCGTGGCCGCGCTCAACCGGCACCTCAAGCCGTACGGCCTCGACGTGCCCGTCCTGCTGACGTCGGCCGAGAAGAATGAGGGACTCGACGCCGTCTGGCGCTGGATCGAGACCGTCCTCTGACGTCTGATCCGGGCTAGCTTCCGGGCACACATCCGTCTGCCCCGATGCCCCGTGTCCTGCCCGCGCTCGCCGCCGTCCTCGCTCTCGGTCTGAGCGCGACCGCTCCCGCCGCCCAGCCCGTCGCCACGCCCGCGTCCGCAGCGCGGCCGGCTGGCTGCACGTACGATGCGTGCGCGCTGCGCATCGAGCCCGGCCTGTTCTCCCGCGACATCCTGCAGGGCGTCAATGCCGCTCGCGTCGGCCGCTTCGGGATCATCGATTCGGACCTCGGCGAGGCCGTCGAGGGCGCCGAGTACGCGGTCGAGCAGGCGCGCGTCTACGACCGCCACCACCGGACGGCCCTGCTGGCCGCGATCGCTAGCACGGCGCTGATCATCCTCTCCGTCCCCGAGGGGCCGATCGGCGGCAGCGACGCCGTCCACACGGGCCTGCTCATCGGCGGCCTCGGCGTCGGGATCGTCGGCCTCAACGCGCAGGTGCAGTCCGAGCGGGCCATCTCGCGGGCCGTCTGGGAGTACAACCGCGTCCTGCCGACCGGCGCCCCCGAGTAGGTCAGCGGCGAACGCGCACGAGGACGGTCTGCGCGCGCGTGAGTCGGTCTTCCAGCACGAGCGTGTCCCGGCCGACGCGGTAGCGGAAGCGCTCGGTGCCCTGCCCGTCCGAGAGCGCGAGCAGCGTGTCCCCGGTGACGGCGTAGCGCGCGTCGTAGGCGACGTCCTCGCCGTCGTCGCCCGGGGTGACGATGCGGGCGGTCTTGTCGGCGAAGAACGTCGTGCGCGAGCCGCCGGCCTGCGACGCCGCCGCGTCCGCCGGCGTCCACGTGCCGATGAGGCCGTCCGAGGTGTCGCACGCGGCGAGGGTGAGCAGGAGGACGAGGGCGAGGCGGGGCACGGCGTGGATCTGGGCGGGCCTCTAACTTACCCGCCCGCGCACCCCGCCTCGATGCTTGAGATCATCTCGACGCCCGTCTCGGCGTTCTTCCTCGTCATCAACGTGCTCGTCGGGGTGTACTCGCTCACGGTCGAGCCCGAGCTCATCGGGCGGTGGGCGTTCCGGCCGGCGGCGGTCCGCAAGGGCGAGTGGGAGCGGTGGCTGACGGCGGGCTTCGTCCACACCGGGCTCGCGCACCTCGCGTTCAACATGATCACGCTGTTCTCGTTCGGCCCGCCGATCGAGCGCACGATCGGCTGGTGGCGCTTCCTCATCGTCTACATCGGCTCCGAGCTGGCCGCGAACGCGCTGACGTACTGGCGCCACCGCGACGACCCGTCGTACTCGGCCGTCGGCGCGTCGGGCGCGATCTCGGGCGTCGTGTTCTCGTTCGTCCTGTTCGCGCCGTGGGCCGAGCTGAGGGTCTTCTTCGCGATCCCGATCCCGGCCATCATCTTCGCGTTCCTGTACATCGCGTTCTCGGTCTACGCCTCGAACCGGCAGATCGGGCGCGTCGCGCACGAGGCGCACCTCGGCGGCGCGATCGGCGGCATCGTGCTCACGATCGCGCTCTTCCCCGAGGCGCTCACGACGTTCCTCTACCAGATGGGCCTCGGCGGCTGACGCGGCGTCAGACCGAGAACCCGTCCAGTCCCGCGACGCACCGGACGCCAGCGGGCGCGTCCGCCTCGCACCCGCCGACCCAGACGGCCTGCCACCCGGCCGCGACCGCCCCGTCGATGTCCGACGCCCGCGAGTCGCCGACCATCAGCACCTCGGCCGGCGCGAGGGCGCGGCCGACGTGCTGCGACGCCTCGGCGATCGCATGGTCGAACACGCCGCGGTACGGCTTCGCCACACCGACCTCTTCAGACACGACGACGACAGCGGCGCGGCGCACGATGTCCGGAAAGCGGGCGAGCTTGCCGCGCTGCTGCTCGCGGAAGCCGTTGGTGAGGATGCCCACCGGCAGGCGGTCCGCGACGGCGTGGAACGCCGCCTCGGCCCCGGCCGCCCACGCCCAGTTGGCCGCGTAGCGGTCGAGGTAGGCGTCCGAGAAGGCCAGCGGGTCCAGCCCCGTCGCGCCGACGGCGGCGAGGAAACGCTCGGAGCGCAGCCGCTTGAGCTCCCCGGACGAGATGCGGCCTGCGCCGTAGTCCGCCCACAGCTCGGGCGCGTTGCTCGCGCGGTACGAGGTGTGCAGGTGCGCGAGCGCGTGGTGCCCGACGTGGTCGCCGAAGTGGACGTGCAGGTCTGCGAGCGCCGCCTGCTCGGCGCGGCCGTGGTCGAGGAGTGTGTCGTCCAGGTCGAAAAAGACGAAGGCGGGGGTGTTGGGGATTAGGGGTTGGGGGGCTGTGACGGACCGGTCACCGTGGGCCATGTTGCTATGCGTCATAGTGCAGAGTGGACAATTAAGATACCC
>JBBSUZ010000153.1:0-7762 GCA_038233965.1 Rhodothermales bacterium
AGACCCCGGCCTCAGGTCTGACGTCACGCGGCGGCGCTCGCGAGGTCGAGCCAGCGGGTCGTGTAGCGTGGGCTGGCGTGTCCGCGCTGCATCGCCCACGCCGGCTCTGGGGCCGGACGCGCCGGCGTCGGGCGTGGAGCCGTGCCCATCGCGGCGAAGAAGACGGTCCGGCGGCCGTAGCGGCGGTTGAGCACGTCGAGGGCGTCGTGGAGGGCGGTCTGCTCGGGCGCGGGCGGGCGGAAGAGGTGTGCCTGCGCGGGCTCGGCCGGGCCGATGTCCCACAGCGTCACGCCCGCCTTTCGGTAGCGGAACGGACGGCCGTCGGCGTCCGCAGCCTCGTGCGCGCGCGCCAGCCCGAGGAGCGCGGCGCGGATGATCTCGGCCGAGCGGTTCGTGGCATACCCGAGCGCGACGGCCGACGCGCCCGTCCGGTGCGGGCCTGCGCCGTGGCCCTTCGTGGACACGAACGCGCCGACGGCGCGGGCGGCGAGGCCTTCGGCGCGCAGCTTCTCCGCCGCCCGCGCGGCGTGCGTCGCGACGGCGTGGCGGATCTCGGCGACGTCCGTGAGTGGCTGCCCGAACGAGCGCGAGCGGACGAGCGAGTGGCGCGGGGCCGGCGCACGCTCGAGTGGAAGGCACGAGACGCCGCGCAGTTCGTAGGCCGTCCGCAGCCCGACGACGCCGAGGCGTTGCCGGACCAGACGGTCGTCGAGCGCGGCGAGCCCGGCCGCCGTCTGCGCGTGTGCGGGCAACCTGGCCGCCGAGCGCGTCGCGATGCCCCAGACGTCGGTGACGGGCAGGGCGGCGAGGAGCGCGGCGGCGTCGGGGTCCGCCCAGAGGCAGTGGACGCCACCGCGCGCGTCGGCCTGCGCCGAGGCCGCCTTGGCGAGCGTCTTGGTCGTCGCGAGCGTGATGCGGACCGGGATGCCGGTCCACTGCAAGACCCGCTGACGCAGGGCGTGCGCCCACGCCTCGACGTCGGCACGCGCCTCGGCCGGCGTTCCCGGCGGCGTCGGGACCGACAGAAATGCCTCGTCGATCGAGTACACTTCCACGTCCGGCGTCGCCGTCTCGAGCGTCGCCATCACGCGCCGGCTCATGTCGGCGTAGAGCGTGTAGTTGGACGAGAAGACGCGCGCGCCCATCGCGTTGAGGCGCTCGCGCTCCTGGAAAAACGGCGCGCCCATACGGATACCCTGCGCCTTGGCCTCGGCCGAGCGCGCGACGACGCAGCCGTCGTTGTTGGACAGCACGACGACGGGCACGCCGGCGAGCGCGGGCTGGAAGACGCGCTCGCACGAGGCGTAGAATGCCTGGCAGTCGACGAGCGCGACGAGGCGGCGCGGCGTGCTCATCGGACCGTGTGGAGGACGTGCGTGACGACGCCCCAGACGGTCAGCTCCTGCCCGTCGCGGACCGGGATCGGGCGGTAGTCCGGGTGGGCCGGCTCGAGCCAGACGTCGCCGGTCGCGCCGCGGCGGCGCGTCCGGAGCCGCTTCACCGTCAGCTCGCCGTCGAGCGTCGCCACGACGACGTCGCCGTCGGCGGGCTCGCGGGCGCGGTCCACGACGAGCACGTCGCCGTCGCAGATGTGGTCGTCGGTCATCGAGTGCCCGGCGACGCGCAGGAAGTAGGTCGCCTGCGGCGTGCCGCGGACGAGCGCGTCGAGCGAGAGCTCGGTGTCGAGGTCGTCGTCCGCGGGCGACGGGAAGCCGGCGGGGACGCGGGCGAGAAAAAAGGGGTGGGCGGCGGAGGGCGCGAAGGCCTCGGCGGGCCACACGTCGGTGACGGTCAGGCGGGCAAGCTCCATCGGAGACGGGACGGCCACGAGCGGCCGGAGAGAGGTGTACGGGGCGGAGCTGGCCCGGAGGGTCGGGCGGGGGCGGTGCCGCCCGTCCTGTCATCCCATCGACTGCACATATGACCGAGCGATGCTCTGCCGGGTCGCGCGAAGTGCCCTGCCGACGCCCCGCGTGGTCGGGCTCCGCTCTCCTACCTTGCCCGTCATCAGCCTCCACCGCCGTGCACAGATTGCGCCTCTCCCTGCTGGTGACGTTCGCGCTGACCGCGCTCACTCGGCCGTGCGCCGCCCAGCCCGTCCGCCCGGTCGGCGCACGGCCAGCGCACTCGGGCGTGTGGACCGGGTTCGGGACGACGGACGGGGCCGTCCTCGCGATGACGACCGGCCCGGACGGGCGCGTCTACGCCGGCGGCGACTTTCAGACCCTCGCGGGCACGGCCGCGCGCCAGGTCGCCGTGTGGGACGGGAGCGCCTGGGCCGCGCTCGGCACCGGTGTAGAGGGCAACCAGGGCGTCTACGCACTCGGCACCGCACCGGGCGGCGTCGTCTACGCCGTGACGGGCGACAACCGGATCCTGCGGTGGGACGGAACGGCGTGGGCCACGTTCGGCAATGCACCGATCGGACTTAACGAACTGTACGCCGTCCGTGTCGGAGCAGACGGGAGCGTGTACGTCGGGGGGCGGGACTACGCCGAGCGACGCGGGATCGTCCGGTGGGACGGGACGGCGTGGGTCGGCGTCGGGTCCGGGCTGCGGGGCAATGTGTGGTGCATGACCGTCGGCCCGGATGGCCACCTCTACGTCGGCGGCGAGTTCATTCGGCGGCCGGGCGACAGCACGTCGGGCTCGGTCGCGCGGTGGGACGGGTCTGGGTGGACGGTCATCGGCGCGACGAACCCAGGGGGCGAAGTGCCCGTGTTAAGCCTCGCCTTCGCGCCGAACGGCGATCTCTACGCGGGTGGCTATTTCGCGTCGATGGGCGGCGTGGCGGCCCGCAACGTCGCGCGGTGGGACGGCAGCGCGTGGTCCGGCCTCGGCGGCTCTATCGGCGTGCCATCCCAAGTGCTCGCGCTGCATGTCACCCTGGACGGCAGCCTGTATGCCGGGGGTGTTGCCTATTCAGGCTCCGTGACTGACAGGTTCGTACAGTGGACAGGCTCGGCGTGGGAGCCGCTCGGCATCTTCGAACAGGGCGCGGGCGTTTACGGCATCGCCAAGGACGTCAACGGCGACCTGATCGTCGCAGGCACGTTTCGCCAGCCCGGCGGCGTGCTCTCACCGAACGTCGCGCGTTACACGCCCGGCGCGGTTGCGTCCGAGCCCGTCGTCGGAATGGAGCGCCTGATCCTCACCGTCGCGCCGAACCCGGCGCGCGGAGCCGCAACCGTCACCGTCGCGCACCCGGCCGGGGCCGTCACGGTCGAACTCCTCGACGCGCTCGGCCGCCGCGTCGCGCTCCTCACCGACGGCGACGCAGCGGCGGGCACGCGGACGCTCGCGCTTCCGCTCGGGCGGCTCGCGCCGGGCGCGTACGTCGTCCGCGTGACGGCCGGGCGCGAGACCATCACGCGGCCGCTCGTCGTCGTCCGCTAGCCGTCCAGGTCCACGACGTCCAGGCCGGGAAATGTATCGGCGAGAACGCGGGCGAGGTGGCGCAGGCCCCACCGCTCCGAGCGGTCCTGCCCGACGGCCACGACGCGCATCCCGGTGAGCCGGACGGCCTCGGCCGCCGGCCCGCGCATCTGCCCGGTGACGTAGAGCCCGACGCCGCGCGCGGCGGCCTCGCGCACGAGAGCGTCCGTCATCGCCCCGACGACCGCGACGCGCCCCGTCGTGTCCGGCTCGCCGGCCGTGGCCTCCAGACCGCCGAACGCGGCGATGATGCGCGCCTCGGCGTCATCCAGCGCGCCCGTCATGCCGATGATGGTGCCGTCGCGCATCAGCGGGTCGTCGTCCAGCGTCATCCCGATCTCGGCGGCGAGGGCCGGGTTGTGGCCCGTCGCGAGGCGGTCGTCGAGCGCGCGGTGCACGGCGAGCACACCGACGCCGGGCGGCAGGCGCGCCGGCCACAGCCCGAACGGCCGGTGCACCAGGAGCGCGTCGACGCCCTCGGGCAGCCAGCCGTCGGGCCGGCGGTCCGCGGTGAGGGACACGCCGAGGCGGTGGACGGCGCGGTCGGACGCGATCCAGACGCCGGCGGGGTCGCCCTCGGCGTGGTAGCGCGCGGCGTCGAGAAGCGGCGCGAGCGCGGCGGCGAGATCGGCGACGGTGGGCATCGGGAAATGGGAGTCGGGGATTGGAGGCTGCGAATGCGGACAAACGCCGCGAGCTCGCCAGTTGCCCCGTCCATCCCGGCCCAAGCGTAGGGGCACGGCTTGCCGCGCCCGTCTCACAGGATGCCGCCGCCGTCGGACGTCGCCGAATCCCGGACGTCGCTGCCAGATCTCCACCGAACCTGGCACGACGCACGGCGTGGACCCGCCATGGCCTCCACCCGATCCCCCGGCGAGCGCGGCGACGCCCGCGCCGCCCGACAGACCACCGGCTCCCCGACCGCCGCCCGCGGCCGTGCCGCCGCCGCGGCCCTCCCGCTCCGCGAGCGCGTCGGTGCGCTGAAGTACCTGCCGCCGCTGTTCCGCCTCGTCTGGGCGACGAGCCCGTTCCTGACCGCCGCGACCGTCGCGCTGCGGCTCGTCCGCGCGTTCGTGCCCGTCGCGGTGCTGTTCGTCGGCAAGCTCATCGTGGACGAGGTCGTGCGCGTCGCCGCCGCGGGCGACCTCACGGGCGCGTTCGCGCTCGCGTCGTGGACCTCCGGCCCGCTCGCGACGCTGGCCACGCTGCTGCTCGCCGAGTTCGGGCTCGCCATCCTGTCGGACCTCCTCAGCCGCGCGACGGCCCTGTGCGACTCGCTCCTCGGCGACCTGTTCACCAACGAGACGTCCGTGCGCCTGATGGAGCACGCCGCCGCGCTCGACCTCTCGCACTTCGAGGACGCGGACTTCTACGACAAGCTCGAGCGCGCGCGCCGCCAGACGACCGGCCGCATGGTGCTCCTGAGCCAGGTCTTCGGGCAGGCGCAGGACGTCATCACCGTCGCGACGCTCGGCGTCGGCCTCGTCGCCTACGCGCCGGCACTGCTGCTGCTGCTCGGCCTCGCGCTCGTGCCTGCCTTCCTCGGCGAGGCGCACTTCAACGCCCAGAGCTACTCGCTGACGTACGCGTGGACGCCCGAGCGCCGCGAGCTGGACTACCTCCGCATGGTCGGCGCCTCAGACGAGACGGCCAAGGAGGTCAAGGTCTTCGGCCTCAACCGCTACCTCACGGACCGCTACCGCGCGCTCGCAGACGGCTTCTACGCCGCCAACAAGACGCTCGCGATCCGCCGCGCGTCGTGGGGCGCGCTCCTCTCGGCCGTCGGCTCGCTGGGCTACTACGCCGCCTACGCGACGATCCTCTACCGGACGGCCACGGGCGCGTTCTCGATCGGCGACCTGACGTTCCTCGCGGGCTCGTTCCAGCGCATGCGGTCGCTCCTCGAAGGGCTGCTGTCCAGCTTCTCGTCCGTCGCCGGGCAGGCGCTCTACCTCGCCGACCTCTTCGAGTTTTTCGACATCACGCCGAACGTCGTCTCCGCGCCGGACGCGCGGCCCGTGCCCGAGCCCGTCCGCGAGGGCTTCGTGTTCGAGAACGTCGGCTTTCGCTATCCCGGCTCGGCGTCGTGGGCCGTCCGCGGATTGTCGTTCACACTCCACGCGGGCGAGGCGCTCGCGCTCGTCGGCGAGAACGGCGCGGGCAAGACGACGCTCGTCAAGCTCCTCGCCCGCCTCTACGACCCCGACGAGGGCCGCATCCTGCTCGACGGCGTCGATCTCAAGGAGTACGACCTCGCGAGCCTCCGCAACGCCGTCGGCGTCATCTTCCAGGACTTCGTCCGCTACCACCTCACCGCGGCCGAGAACATCGCCGTCGGGCGGATCGAGGAGCGGGCGGACCGGCCGCGCATCGAGACGTCGGCCGAGCGCTCGCTCGCCGACAGCGTCGTCGCCAGCCTGCCCGAGGGCTACGAGCAGACGCTCGGCAAGCGCTTCAAGACGGGCATGGACCTCTCGGGCGGGCAGTGGCAGAAGGTCGCGCTCGCGCGGGCCTACATGCGCGACGCGCAGCTGCTCATCCTCGACGAGCCCACGGCCGCCCTCGACGCCCGCGCCGAGGCCGAGGTCTTCGCCCGCTTCAAGGACCTCACCGCTGGCAAGACGGCCGTCCTCATCTCGCACCGCTTCTCGACGGTCCGCATGGCGGACCGCATCCTCGTGCTCGCGCCGGGCCCGGACGGCGGCGGTCAGGTCGCCGAGATCGGCTCGCACGACGAGTTGCTCGCGCTCGGCGGGATCTACGCCGAGCTGTTCCAGCTCCAGGCCGCCGGCTACCGCTGAAACGCACGCGGCCGCGCCTCCCGGAAGAGACGCGGCCGCGGTACGGACGTCCCTGCCACCACACAGGGCGGCCCGGATCGACGTCAGAGCGTGATGCCCTTCGGCATCGGCGTCGCCGGGCCGCCCGTGAGGAACGTGCCGACATCGCTCGAGCTACTCGCCGTGACGTACCCCAGCCCGGCCCCGTTGCCGTCGGCGACGGTGTAGGTGCTGCCAGTGACGTTCAGCTCGAACACGCGCCACGTGTTGCCGGCCGCGGCCGTCGCCGCCGGGGCGACGTACGTCTTGAGCAGGCCCGTCGGGCCGAAGAGCTGAACGCGGGTCGGCGAGGCGGAGATGCCCTGCGCGCCGGCGGCGCTCTGCGTCGAGTAGTTGTGGATCGAGAAGCGGTACAGGCCGCTCACCGAGGCGTTGATCGTCGTCGTCTCGGGCCCTTCGCCCGTCACGTCGTCGAGGTCGAGGTTGTTGGTGCCCGAGACGCGGTCGGCGTAATAAACGTGGAAGCGGCCGCCCGAGGCGAGCGGGCCCGTGAGGTGCGAGTCGAGGTCGCTCGGCGACGTGCCCCACGTCAGCACGACGCGGAACTGGCCCTGGCCGGGCAGCGGCGTGGCCGCGACGTTCGTCGGGCTCGTCGTGCCGGTCGGCGCAATCGCGACGTCGAACGACGTTGTGCCGAAGGCGGCGGTGACGGTGCAGCGCATCTCGCCGAAGGGGGTCCCGGTGACGCTCACGGCGCCGGTCGCGGACGTCGTGACGGAGAAGTCGTAGGCCGGCGGCGCCGGGTAGGAGCCGTCCGGCCGGCGGTATGCGCACTGGATCGACGCCCCGCCGACGGGCTGGCCGTTGAGCGAGTTGATGAGCAGCGTCTGCAGCGCGCCCGTCCCGACCACCGGCGGCGTCGTGAGCGTCACGGTGCCGCTCCCGCTCACGGTGACCGACGACGTCGTCGTGCCGTAGGCCGGGTGCGTGATGGTGAGCGCGTACGTGCCGGCCGGGATCTGGACCGAGAACGCGCCCGTGGCCGAGCTCGTCGCGGTGTACGACGGCAGCATCACGCCGCGGCCGGCCGACGTGCCCGACGTGAACGTCAGCGTCGCGCCGTCGACCGGGCGGCCGAACGAGTTCTGAAGCGTGCCGGTGGCGGTGGCGTTGGAGCCGGTGCCACCGCCGCCGGAGTCGCACGCGGCGAACGTGAGGCAGGCGGCGAGCACGAGGAGGAGGCGGGTCATGAGCAGAGAGGAAGGAGGGGTACCCTCTCTACGCAGGATGCGCGCCGGACACGTCACGCGTGGGGCTGGAGAGGGAGGGGCCGGCGAGGCGGCTCTCCTCCTCTAGCGCCGTTTCGCCTCCGGGCGGGCAGCCCGGCGGAAAGATTTCCGTCCCGCTCAGAAACTGTTTGGCGAATGTGCTTACCCCCGTCATCCTGAGCGAAGCGAGCCGCAGGCGAGCGCAGTCGAAGGATCTCTGCCGAGCACAGCCACCTGACAGCGCATAGACCTGGGCCATACGCTCGGCAGAGATCCTTC
>JBBSUZ010000154.1:0-7752 GCA_038233965.1 Rhodothermales bacterium
AGAACTACCTCGCTCTCTACCGCGAGATCCTTTCTGAATACAGTTTGGAGTTTGAAGTTTGAAGACGGGGTAGGTCGTGCTCCGACGCTCGCCTTCTCCAAACTGTGGGGCCGAGATGCCCGTGCCAATCAAGCTGTCCATCCTGTCTCCAAACTCCCCTCCCCATGTCCCTCCCGCCCGCCTACTTCGACGACGTCTACGCCGCCAACGCCGACCCGTGGGACTTCGAGACGAGCCCGTACGAGGCCGCCAAGTACGACGCGACGCTCGCTGCGCTGCCGCGCGCGCGCTACGGCTCGGCGTTCGAGGCCGGCGGCTCCATCGGCGTCCTGACGCGCCGCCTCGCCGACCGCTGCGACGCGCTCCTCTCGGTCGACGTCTCCGAGGTGGCGATCGCGCAGGCTCGGGCCCGCTGCGCGGACGTCCCGCACGTCCGGATCGAGCGCCGCGTGCTGCCGGCCGAGTTTCCCGAGCGCGCCG
The DNA here is from genome assembly GCA_038233965.1 of Rhodothermales bacterium. Classification (GTDB taxonomy): domain Bacteria; phylum Bacteroidota; class Rhodothermia; order Rhodothermales; family Rubricoccaceae; genus DASVSE01. Next base: position 481 of record JBBSUZ010000154.1, read on the forward strand.
AGGACGGCGTCCCGTTCGACCTCATCGTCGTGTCCGAGGTCGGCTACTACTTCTCGCCCGACGACCTCGCCGCCTTCCGCGCCGCATGCGCGCGCACGCTCGCGCCGGGCGGGACGCTGCTGCTCGTCCACTGGACCGCGCCCGTCCACGACTACCCGCTGACCGGCGACGCCGTCCACGACGCGTTCCTCGCCGACCCGGCGTTCCGGCACCTCGCGGGCAGCCGCGCGCCCGAGTACCGCCTCGACAGGCTCGAACGGGTCGCGTGACGGGGCGACCTTGCCCCGCACCGCCGCCGCCGACATGCGCCGCCTCGCCTTTTTGACGCTGGACGACCCGACCGGATTCACCATCGACGACGACCTCGCCGCCGAGCCGCTCGCGCGCCTCGGCTGGTCCGTCGAGAACGTTCCGTGGCGCAGTGACGCGGACTGGAGCGCGTTCGAGGCCGTCGTCATCCGCTCGCCTTGGGACTACCAGGACGACCCCGACGCCTTCCTCGACGTCCTCGCCGCCATCGACGCCTCGCCGGCCGTGCTGCTGAACGGGCTGCGGACCGTCCGCTGGAACCTGCGCAAGACGTACCTGCAAGAACTGGAGGCGGCCGGCGTCCCGCTCATCCCGACCGTCTGGCGCGACCGCCTCGCGCCGGGCGACACGGCGGGCCTGTTCGATGCCGTCGGTAGCGACGAGATCATCGTCAAGCCCGTCGTCGGGGCGAATGCGGACGGCGCGTTCCGGCTCACGCGCGGCGACGCGCTCGGGGACGTCGAGGCGTATTACGCGGACCGCGCGCTGATGGCGCAGCCGTTCGTGCCGGCCGTCGTCGCCGAGGGCGAGTTCTCGGTCTTCGCCTTCGGCGGGCGCGTCTGCCACACGATCCTCAAGACGCCCAAGCCGCGCGACTTCCGCGTGCAGGAGGAGCACGGCGGGCGCATCACGGCCGTCACGCCCGAGCCGGCCCTGCTCGCCGCCGCCCGGCGCGCCTTCGACGCCGTCGACGCCGCCACGGGCGAGGCCACGCTCTACGCCCGCGCCGACCTCGTTCGCGCGCCGGATGGGACGTTCTGGACGATGGAGGTCGAACTCATCGAGCCCGGCCTGTACTTCCGGATGCACCCGGACGCCCCGGTGCGCTTCGCCGAGGCCCTCGCCGCCCGGATGGACGCACCCACGTCCCGCCCGCGTCCCGAAACCCTGTAGGGGCACAGCATGCTGTGCCCCTCCGTCTTGCGTGGCGTGGGCGCCGGGTGGATGGCCGATCGGGTGACGGGCCGGGGACAGGTCGTGTGGGCCATTCGTGTGCACGCGGGCGGCCGTTTGTGCATCTTCTGGCAATCTTGTGGGCCCGGTAACCTCTCGCGCGCGATGTTGGCGGGCCTTGGCTGGCGGCACGACGCTCCGGCCCCCAGTCACGATCTGCCGCCCCGATGCTGTACGGTTTCGTTCTTCTCTGCGGCCTGGTGGCCGTCCTCTACGGGCTCGTCGCGAGCCGCCGCGTGCTCGCGGCCCCCGCCGGAAACGACAAGATGCAGGAGATCGCCAAGGCGATCCAGGAGGGCGCGGCGGCGTACCTCAACCGTCAGTATCGGACGATCGCGATCGTCGGCGTGCCCGTCGCGGTGCTGCTGTTCCTGCTCGGCTGGCCCGTCGCCGTCGGGTTCGTGATCGGGGCGTTTCTGTCCGGCATCGCCGGCTACGTCGGCATGAACGTGTCCGTCCGCGCGAACGTCCGCACGGCCGAGGCGGCGCGCGGCGGGCTCGCCAAGGCCCTGGACCTCGCGTTCACGTCCGGCGCGATCACCGGCATGCTCGTCGTCGGGCTGGGCCTGCTCGGCGTCGCCGGCTACTACTTCCTGCTGCGTGAGTACGTCTACGACGTCGGCACCGTGGAGGGCATGCGCCACGTCATCGAGGCCCTCGTCGGGTTCTCGTTCGGCGCCTCGCTGATCTCGATCTTCGCGCGCCTCGGCGGCGGCATCTTCACCAAGGGCGCCGACGTCGGCGCGGACCTCGTCGGCAAGGTCGAGGCCGGCATCCCCGAGGACGACCCGCGCAACCCGGCCGTCATCGCGGACAACGTCGGCGACAACGTCGGCGACTGCGCCGGCATGGCCGCGGACCTCTTCGAGACCTACGCCGTCACCATCGTGGCCACGATGCTGCTCGCGGCCATCACGTTCGTCGGCGCCCAGCAGGAGGCCGCGATGATGTTGCCGCTGCTCATCGGCGCCGTCTCGATCATCGGCTCGATCGTCGGGACGTTCTTCGTGCGCCTCGGCGGCAGCCAGTCCATCATGGGCGCGCTCTACAAGGGCCTCGCCGCGACCGGCCTCGTCTCGGGCCTCGCCGCCGTCGGTGTGATCAACTACCTCTTCGGCTTCGACCGCGCCATCGGCGTCGGTGCGGACGCCGTGACGGGCCTGGACCTCGTGTGGTGCGTGCTCGTCGGCCTCGGCGTGACGGGGCTGCTCGTCGTCATCACCGAGTACTACACGTCGACCGAGTACCGGCCGGTGAAGAGCATCGCGAAGGCCTCGGAGACGGGCCACGGCACGAACGTCATCCAGGGCCTCGCCGTCTCGATGGAGGCGACGGCCCTGCCCGTCATCGTGATCTCGGTCGCGATCCTCGCCGCCTTCGCCTTTGCCGGCATGTACGGCATCGCGATCGCGGCGACGACGATGCTCGCGCTCGCCGGCATGGTCGTCGCGCTCGACGCGTACGGCCCGGTGACGGACAATGCGGGCGGCATCGCCGAGATGGCCGGCCTCCCGCCCGAGGTCCGCGTCACGACGGACGCCCTCGACGCGGTCGGCAACACGACGAAGGCGATCACGAAGGGCTACGCGATCGGCTCGGCCGGGCTCGCCGCGCTCGTCCTGTTCGCGTCGTACACGCAGGACCTCCAGAACTACTTCCCGAACGTCGAGACGTCGTTCCTGCTCCAGAACCCCTACGTCGTCGTCGGGCTGTTCATCGGCGGCCTGCTGCCGTACCTCTTCTCCGCGATGGGCATGACGGCCGTCGGCCGGGCGGCCGGCGCGGTCGTCGAGGAGGTCCGCCGCCAGTTCCGCGAGAAGCCGGGCATCATGGCGGGCACGGACAAGCCGGACTACGGCCGCGCGGTCGACCTGCTGACGAAGGCGGCGATCAAGGAAATGATCCTCCCGAGCCTGCTCCCGGTCTTCGCCCCGATCCTGCTCTTCGGCGCCGTCGCGGCGACGGCCGGCCTCGGCGAGGCCTTCTCGGCGCTCGGCGCGATGCTCCTCGGCACCATCGTCACCGGCCTCTTCGTCGCCATCTCGATGACGTCGGGCGGCGGCGCGTGGGACAACGCCAAGAAGTACATCGAGGAGGGCAACCACGGCGGCAAGGGCTCCGAGGCGCACAAGGCCTCGGTCACCGGCGACACGGTCGGCGACCCGTACAAGGACACGGCCGGCCCGGCCGTCAACCCGATGATCAAGATCATCAACATCGTCGCCCTGCTCCTGCTCGCGACCGTCGCCGCGTTCATGAACTGAGGCGGCCGCGTGCCAGACGCGCAAACGCCCCCGCTCCACATCCGGAGCGGGGGCGTTTCTCGTGGCGGGTGAACGCGGCGCGGAGCGCAGCCGGCAACGGGCGACGCAGCACTCTCCGCCGCCCCCGCCCCTTGTCATCCTGAACTCGTTTCAGGAGCTGTCTTTCTCCGACCTTCTCCCAGAAATTCAGATCCTGAAACGAGTTCAGGATGACATGTTTTGATTCTTGTGCTGCCGGAGCGCAACCGTTTCAGTCGTCCCTGCCACCCTTACGCCGGCGGGAGGCGGACGACCGGGTTGCGCGGGTCCGGCCGGAAGAGTGTCACTGTCCGCCCGACCGTCTGCACGACCGTGCAGCCGTCGACACCCTCGGCGAGGGCCGTGCCCGTCTCGCGCGGCGCGTCCGGCGCGGCGTCGAGAACCTTGACCTTGACGATCTCGCGCGTCGCGAACGTCTGCCGCAGCGAGCGCAGCGCCGCCGGGGTCACGCCCTCCTTGCCGACGTGGACGAGCGCCTTCTCGGCGTGGGCCAGCCCGCGGACGTGCGCGCGCTGCTTCGAAGTGAGGTCGGGCATGGTTATCGGCGGAGGAGGTTTTCGAGGACGAACCAGACGTTCTCCTTGCGCTCGGCGAGGCGGCGCGAGAAGTAGGGCACCCACTCCGTCCCGTAGGGCACGTAGATGCGCATGGCGTAGCCCTCGTCGAGGATCTCGCGCTGCGTCGGCGTGCGGATGCCGTAGAGCATCTGGAACTCGAAGGCGTCGCGCGGGATCGCGTCCGCGGCGACCATCTGCTTCACGGCCGCGATGAGCTCGTCGTCGTGCGTGGCGATGCCGGGGTAGGTGCCGTGCGAGAGCAGCGTCCGCGCGAGGCGGCGGTAGTGCCAGCGGATGGTCGGCATGTCCTGGTAGGCGATGCTCGCGGGCTCCTTGTAGGCGCCCTTGCACAGCCGGACGCGCGCGCCGAGCTGGACCATCCGCGCGACGTCGCCGGCCGTGCGGTGGAGGTACGCCTGCAGGACCGGCCCGACGGTCTCGGGGTAGTCCGGGTAGACGGCCTCGAAGATCTCGAGCGTCGAGTCCGTGATGTCCGAGCCCTCCATGTCGAGGCGGACGAACATCTCGGCGTCGCGGGCGCGGTCGAGGAGCGCGCGGACGTTGGCCTCGGCGAGGTCGCGGTCGATGACCTGCCCGATCATGGACAGCTTGATCGAGATGCCGACCGCGTTGGGCGTCGCGTTCTTCTGGTCGCGGAGGTCCGCGAGGCGGCTCACGAGGTCGACGTAGGTGCCGGCGAGGGCCTCGGCGCGCGGGCGCTCGTGGACGTGCTCGCCGAGCAGGTCCAGCGTGACGAAAAAGCCGTCGTCGAGCAGGCCGCCGACGGTGTCGAGGGCGGTCGAGAGCGTTTCGCCGGCAACGAACCGGCGGGCGAACGCGAACGGGAGCTTCATATGGCCGAAGAAGTGTGGGGCAAGCTACCCCGGCGGGCGTCCGTTGGGCAGGCGTAGACTGCGAACAAACGCCCCCCGACGCCATGCCGCCCTTCCCGCCCGACGCCGACCTGCCCGGTGGCCCGCTGCCCGACCCGCCGCCCGGTCGGGTGGCCACGCGCCGCGACCTCATCCGCGCGCTCGGCGTCGGCCTCGTCGGGATGCCGCTCGCGGCGTGCACCACGACGCGCCCCGAGACGCCCGTCGTGCGGATCGTCTCGCCGCGCATCGCGCCGCCGGCCCCGGCTGCGCCGCCGCCAGGTCCGGTCGCTTCCGAGGCGGTCGCCGATACCGTCGCGACCGAGGTCGCTGCGCCGGTCGTGGCCGCAGTGCGCGAGACGGTGCGGCCGCGCCGCGTGCGCCCGGGCGGGACGATCGGGCTCGTCGCGCCGGCCGGCGTGCTCCGCTCGGCGAGCCAGCTCGAGGACGCCGTCCGCGACATCCGCGCGATGGGCTTCGAGGCGCGCATCGGCCGCCACGTGCTCGACCGCTACGGCTTCCTCGCGGGCTCGGACCAGAACCGCGCCGACGACTTCATGGCGATGGTCGCCGACCCCGACGTCGACGCCGTCGTGTGCATGCGCGGCGGCTACGGCTGCGCCCGCATCCTGCCCCTTCTGGACTACGACGCCATCCGCGCCGCGGCCAAGCCCATCGTCGGCTACTCGGACGTCACGGCGCTCCTGCTCGCGATCTACGCCAAGGCCGGGCTCGTCTCGTTCCACGGCCCCGTCGGCATCTCGCAGTGGCGCGGCACGACGGCACAGGCCTTCCGCGACGTGCTCGTGCGCGGTGGGACGCTCGCCTTGGAGCGCGCGACCGACGGCCCGCGCATCCCGTTCGAGACCGTCCGCCGGGGCTCGGCCGAGGGGCCGCTGCTCGGCGGCAACCTGTCGGTCGTGGCCAGCCTCGCCGGCACGGGCTACCTGCCGCCCTTCGCCGGCAGCGTCGCCTTCTTCGAGGAGACGACCGAGGAGTCGTACCGGCTCGACCGCCTGTTCACCCAGCTCGAGATGGCCGGCGTGCTCGGCCAGACCGCCGCCGTCGTGTTCGGGCAGTGCTCGCAGTGCACGGACGGCGGCTCGTCGTGGTCCGCGACCGAGGTCCTGCGCGACCACCTCGGCGCGTACCGCTGCCCCGCCTGGATCGGCGCGGCCGTCGGCCACGTCTCGCCCGTGTACACCCTGCCCATCGGCCTGCCCGTCCGCACCGACGCCGACCGCGGCACGCTCGAAGCCATCGGGCCGGCGGTCGTTTAGGGCAACGGCGAACGGGCATCGGCCATCGGCGTAGCAGCGCGGCCCGTGCCCCTCCGCGGGCGCCGCATTCCCCGATGGCCGCTGGCCGATTCCCGTTGCCCATGAAAGTTGCTCTCTGCCAGATCAACCCGACCGTCGGCGACCTCGCCGGCAACGCTGAGATCGTGCTCGACGCGGCGCGGCGCGCGGCCGAGGCGGGGGCCGAGCTCGCCGTCTTCTCCGAACTGGCGCTGACGGGCTACCCGCCCCAGGACCTGCTGGACCGGCCCGCGTTTCTGGACGATGCCGACGCTGCGCTCGACTACGTGGCGGCGAATGCGCCGGACGGGCTCGGGATCGTCTTGGGCGCGCCGCGGCGCAACCCGGCGCGCGCCGGCAAACGCCTCGTCAACGCCGCGTGCCTGCTCGACGGCGGGAAGATCGTGGCGACGGTCGCCAAGCGCCTGCTCCCGACCTACGACGTCTTCGACGAGGCGCGCTACTTCGCGCCCGGGACGGGCCCGTGCGAGCCCGTCGTCTTCCGCGGCCTGCGCCTCGGCCTCCACGTCTGCGAGGACCTCTGGAACAACACCGCAGGTGACGACGCAGCCCACACGGTCGAGAACGACGCCGCGCTCGACTCCGGCACGCTCCAGGAGGCCTTCGCCGCTGTGACCGACCTCGGCTCGGGGGCCGGGGCAGGCTCCGCCGACGTCTCGGGCGACGCGCGGGCCTACCGCGACAACCCGGTCGACGCGCTCGGCGCGGCCGGCATCGACGTCTTCGTCAACGTCTCGGCGAGCCCGTTCGCGGCCGGCAAGCCCGCGGTCCGCCGCGCGCTCGTCGCCGCCGCCGCCCGCGAGTGGGGCGTCCCGTTCGTTTACGTCAACCAGGTCGGCGCCAACACGGAGCTGATCTTCGACGGCGACAGCCAGGTCCAGAACGCGGCCGGCGAGGTCGTCTGGCGCGCCCGCGACTTCGAGCCCGACCTGTTCGTGTGGGACACGGACGACGCCGC
>JBBSUZ010000155.1:0-7640 GCA_038233965.1 Rhodothermales bacterium
GAGGTTGGTGTAGAAGACATGGCGCGCGCCCGGGTTCATGCGCCGGCTCGTCGCGAGCGACGCCACGATGCAGCGCCAGTAGACGGCCTGGAAGCGCGCCGTCGCAGACCCGCCCTCACCGGTCACACGCGGGTAAAGGCTCTGCTCGTCCTCGGGCTCGGCGTAGAGCCACGTCGCGACCGTCAGCGGTGCGACGGCGGGCGGCGGCGTCCGCCGCGCGCGGGGCGCAGGCGTCGTGGCAGGTCCGTGGGTGGCACGGCGGGTCGGGGCGGACGTCGTCATCGGCAGCGGGATCGTCGGGTCGGGCGCGAAAATGCGCTGCCGCCGGGCAAGGATCCCGCTCCGTCAAATGGTCACCTGAGGGGATTAGGGGTTGGGGAATAGACGCGTTTCACGGTGGCCACCAGCCGCCGCACGCCTGACCCGAATCTGCTACTCCCAAATCTCCATTTCCCCAGTCAGGCCGTTCCCGTCGAGCCGAAGCCGCCGGCACCGCGGTCGGTCGCGTCCAGCGTGTCGGCCGGGACGAGGCGGACGGGCAGGTAGCTCGCCACGACGAGCTGGGCGATGCGCTCGCCGCGGCGGACGACGAACGGCGCGCGGCCGTGGTTGATCAGGATCACCTGGACCTCGCCGCGGAACGAGCAGTCGATGGTGCCGGGGCTGTTGAGGACCGTCACGCCGTGCTTGTAAGCCAGCCCGGAGCGGGGGCGGACCTGCGCCTCGGTCCCGGCCGGGAGCGCGATCTGGAGGCCTGTCGGGACGAGCCGGTGCTCGCCGGGCGCGAGCGTGACGGGCGCGTCCTCAGGGACGGCGGCGCGGAGGTCGAGGCCCGCGCTGCCGGCGTCGGCGTGGGCGGGTAGCTCGAGGCCTTCGCCGTGGGGCAGGACGTGGATGGGGACGTCGGTGAGCATCGGAACGGGTGAACATGGGGCCGCCCCGGTCCAGACGGGCCGGGGCGGCGGAACGGACGAGACGCCGGGCGCGGCGGCCGGCTAGCGGGCCGCGCCGACCTCGGCGTTGGCCATCATCCGCCGGAACGGGCCGGCGGCGAAGAAGAAGATGAGGCCCGAGATGATCGCGATCGCCGCGATGAAGCCGAAGAAGCTCGGGCCCTCGAGGCGCTCCGAGAAGCTCGCGACGTAGCCGGCGAGGAAGTTGCCGACCGACGCGCCGAGGAACCACACACCCATCATCAGCGACGACACGCGCGCCGGGGCAAGCTTCGTCATCGCGGACAGGCCGACCGGCGACAGCGTAAGCTCGCCGAGCGTGTGCAGCAGGTACGTCACCACGAGCCACATCGGGCTCACGAGCACGCCGTTCGCCGACGCCGCCGACGCGCCGATCATGACGACGAACCCGAGGCCGACGAGCACGAGGCCGATCCCGAACTTGACGGGGCTCGCCGGGTCTTTGCCGCGGCGGCCGAGCGCGAGCCAGATCGCGGCGACGAGCGGCGCGATCGTGAAGATGAACAGCGCGTTGATCGACTGGAAGAACGACGCCGGGATCGTCAGGCCGAGGAAGCCGCGCTCGGTGTTGTCGTCGGCGAAGAGGTTGAGGCTGGAGCCCGCCTGCTCGAAGGCGAGGAAGAACATCACGGCGCCGAAGAACAGCAGCCCGATGAGGTAGAGCCGCTTGCGCTCGAGGTCGGTCCAGTAGCTCCGCGTGAACAGCCACCCGAACAGGCCAACGACGACCGCGATCAGGATCACCGAGTAGATGTTGGTGATCGTCGTCTCGTTGAGCGCGTAGAGGCCGGCCGCCGAGAGGGCGTAGAGGATGCCGAACAGCGCCAGCACGGACACGAGGCCGAGCCCGAACATGCGGATGCTCGCCGGCTTCTCGGCCTCCGCCTCGCGCGTGAGCTGCCCGACCGAGGCGATGTTGCGGCCCATCAGCACGTACACGATCATGCCGACGACCATGCCGACGCCGGCCGCGGCGAAGCCGAGGTGCCAGTTGACGTTCTGGCCGAGGTAGCCGCAGATGAGCGGCGCGAAGAACGCGCCGATGTTGATGCCCATGTAGAACAGCGTGAAGCCGGCGTCGCGGCGGCTGTCCTCCTCGGAGTAGAGCTGCCCGACCATCACCGAGATGTTCGGCTTGAGCAGGCCCGTCCCGATCACGATCAGCCCCAGCCCGGCGTAGAAGAATGCCGTTCCGGGCACCGCCATCGTGAAGTGGCCCAGCGAGATCACGATGCCGCCGACGAGCACGGCCTTCTTCTGCCCGAGCAGACGGTCCGCGATCCAGCCGCCGGGCAGGTTCACGAGGTACACGAGCGAGGTGTAGAGCCCGTAGATCAGCGCCGACTTGGCGACGTCGTAGCCCAGCCCGCCCTCGGTCGTGGCGGCGGTCATGAACAGGACGAGCAGCGCCCGCATCCCGTAGTACGAGAAGCGCTCGAACATCTCCGTAAAGAAGAGGTTGCCGAGCCCGATCGGGTGGCCGAAGAAGCGCGTGTCGGCGGGCCCACCGCCGGACGCGTGGCCCGGAGCGAGTTCGTGGGCAGCGAGGTCGCTGGCAGCCTCAGAGTCGGGTCCGTTCATAGGGGAGCGGGTCGGATGGGAGTCGGATGGAGCACGGCACGCGCCGGTCGGAGCCGGCTGCGGGACGGCGAAGATACGGGACGGCCCGTTCACACGGAGCGCATGTGCGTCCGTCTTTGAGCCGCGCTCGCCGGCCGGCGCGTCACGCCGCGCCGGCGGAGTCTCCGGTGGCGAGGACGCCGGCGGCGAGGCGGTGCGGCGTGCGCTCGGCCGGGTCGAGGTCCGCAACGGACGCGGCGAGCGCGTCGGCGCGGCCTCCGGACCAGAACCGGGCGCGCCATGCGTCCTCGACGAGCCGGCGCACGCGGCGGCGCAGCCGGGCCGCCCGCAGGTCGTCCCATTGGCCCGTGAGGCCGGCGCGGTGTGCGTCGAGGGCGGCGAGCAGGCCGTCGACGTTGTCGTCCGCGAGGGCGGACACCTTCACGACCGCGGGCATATCGCCCCGGCCGATGCCCGCGCCGCGCAGGTGCAGCGCCTGCCGCAGGGCACGGACGAGCGCGCCCGCCTCGGGCTTGTCCGCCTTGTTGACTGCGAAGACGTCCGCGACCTCCATCAGGCCCGCTTTCATCGCCTGCACGCCGTCGCCACTTTCGGGCACGAGCACGACGAGCACGGTGTCGGCCGTCTCGGCGACGTCGATCTCGCCCTGCCCCACGCCCACCGTCTCGACGAGCACGACGTCGAAGCCGGCCGCGTCGAGCACGTCGCAGGCCGCCTCGGCCGTCTCTGAGAGGCCGCCGAGCGCGCCGCGCGCCGCGAGCGAGCGCATGAAGACGCCGTCGTCCGGCTGCCCGTCCGCGCCCGTCATGCGGGCGTCCATCCGGACCCGGTCGCCCAGGAGGGCGCCGCCCGTGAACGGGCTCGACGGGTCGACGGCGACGACGGCGACGGTCTCGCCGCGCGCCCGGAGCAGCCCGACGAGGCGGTCCGTGAGCGTGGACTTGCCGGCGCCCGGCGGCCCCGTGATGCCGACGCGCCACGCCCGCCCGGTGTGCGGGTAGAGCGCGTCCACGAGCGCGTCTGCGCCCGGCAGGGCGTTCTCGACAGCCGTGAGCGCGCGCGCGACGGCGCGGCGGCGGCGGCCGAGCACGTCGGCGGGGGAGACGGGCAGCGGGGCGTCGGGCATGTGCCGATGGTACGCTCAGCCGGCGCCAGCCTCACGGTGGGCGCCGCCGTCCGCTCCGCGGTGGGCGTCACCGCCTGCTGCGCGGTTGTCGACGACGCCGCGGATGTTGGTCAGCACGAGGACCCCCTGCAGCGTGACGAGCGCCCAGGCGGCGTCGGACCAGCCCCACGCGATCCAGAGCGCGTTCGAGACGAGGAAGAGCGCGAAGCCGGCGAGGCGGCGGTGCTTCCGGGTCGAGGCCGTGAGCCACGCGGCGCCGGTCGTGACGGCCATCGCGGGCCACTGCAAGAGGTCGAGCACGGACAGGGTGGGGGAGGGGCGCCCTCGGACCTGCGTCTGGCCGGCAGGATTCCAGGCCGTCGTCGACTCAGGATTCCGCGGACGCATGGGAAGAACCCCCCGGTTGAACGCGCGTGCGTTCCGTCATTCTGTGAGCCCGAGTCGCGCCCAAACTGTCCCCCTCGTTCGAGGGGGACAGCCAGAGTGCCCCGGAGCGAGTCGCCGCAGCCTGTTCAGCGTGCGGCCTCGTCCGAGTGATGGGCGCTCGGGCGGGGGGGGGGCTGCTACCGCACACGGCGGGCGATGCGGGCCGCCTGCTCGGCAGCCGCGTCCTCATCGCCGAGGGCGTCGATGCCGAGCGGGCCGAGCGCGGGCGGCGCCTCCGGGAGCGACGCTGCCTCGTCCCAGTCGCGGCTCGTCACGATGGCCTCGAGGTGCTCGATCCGGCGCTGCAAGCGGTCTGCCGGCTGCGGCGCGCCCGCGGGAATGGCGTGCTCGTCGAAGGCGTCGTCGAGGGCCTGGCGGAGGCGGGCCTCGCTCACGCCCTGTCCCGAGAGCTCGGCGAGGCGCCGCGACTCCCAGCCACTCATCCCCGGCAGCCCGAACAGCTTGACGGCCTCGCCCGCCACCCCGATGCCCCAGCCGAACGCGGCCCACAAAAACCAGAGGTAGCCTGGCGAGGTCAGCACGTTGACGGCGGCCAGCCCCGTGATCGTCACGGCGTAGGCCGCCAGCCCGGCGTAGAACTTCTTCTCCCGCGCGACCCGCTTCCGGGCCTCGTCCTCGGTCATCTGAGGCAGGTCGGGCATCGGAGGAACGGGCGGGTGCAGCGCAAGGCTACGGCGTTTCGTCCGGCGTGAGCGGGTGGGCGATGTAATCGGGCCCGACGAGGACGTTGAGCGCGCCCGGGACGGCCTCGAACTCGACGGGCTCGTTCGTCCGCAGCTCGCCATCGACGTTGAACCACATCCCGGGCGTGGACGTGATGCGGACCGAGCGGACCTGGTTGAACACGATCGCGTCGTCGGTGATGTAGTCGCCGGCGAGGACGAGCGCGCCGAGGCGCGCGATGTCGAGGGCCGTCCCGGCGCGAACGACGACGACGTCGAGCAATCCGTCCTCCGGATTGGCACGTGGCGCGACGGGCTGGCCACCGGCCGCCGTCCGCCCGTTGGCGACGACGACGTTGAAGGCGTCGAGGCGCTCGACCGGGCCGCCGTCCCACGAGATGTCGGTGCGGTAGTCCGTGAGGTCCGGCAAGAGCTTGGCGGCACCGATGAGGTAGGCGAGCGGGCCCCACGACGATTTGAGCTCGGGCGTGAGCGTCTCGCCGACCGTCCCCGAGAAGCCGCCCGCGCAGACGTTGACGGCGTAGCCGTTCTGGCGCTCGTGCGTGTAGCGGATGAGGTCCAGGCGCCGCGTGGGTGCGTCGCCGAAGCAGCGGATGCACGTCGCGAGGTCGTCGAGCGGGAGGCCGAGCGTGCGCGCGAAGTCGTTGCCGGTCCCGAGCGGGAGCACGGCGAGCGCGGGCCGGTCGTCGGCCGTCTCGCCCCACGCCATCAGGCCGTTGACGACGAGGTTCAGCGTGCCGTCGCCGCCCGCTGCGACGACCGTCTTGGCCCCGTCGCGGGCCGCCGCCGTCGCGGCGTCGCGCGTCTCGTCCTCCGTCTCGACCTCGATGACCTCGATCCCGGGCGCGTCGCGGGCGATCGAGAGGTCCGCGCTGTGCGCGCTGCCGGCCTTCGGATTGACGATGAGGCGGGTGTGGGCAGACATCGGTGGAGGGGCAAGGGGCGGTGTAGACGCCGGGCCCGACCCGGGGTGCCCGGCTCCGCTCGTCCCGTGACGCGCCGGTCTCTCGGCGCGGCCTCATTCTACACGGGAAGCCCATCGGGAGCGGACGTCTTCTTGACGATACCCCTCGCAACCGGGCGCTCGCCCGTCCGTCTAGAGACGACATTCGTCACAACAAGCACTGTGCTCGCCGCCCCTCCAATGACCCCTTCGTTTCCCGCCTCCGACGACGCCATTCTCTACGCCGACGAGCAGCCGTTCTTCGCCCGCGTCGCGTGGCGTCAGGTCGCCGCGCTCGGCGCGGTCGGTCTGGCCGTGTTTGCGCCGATGTTCGTCGCGTTCCTGCTCGCCGCCTAGCGCAGGCGAGCCCGGCGCCGGCGAGCGGGGTGCCGGCCGGTAGCTTGGGGCAGCCACCGCCGTCCCGATGCCCGACCGTCTCCGCCTGATCCTCGGCGTCAAGCTGCGCGCGCTGCGGCAGGGGCAGGGCCTCGGGCTCAAAGCCGTCGCGAAGAAGGCCGGGATGTCTGTCTCGTACCTCTCCGAGATCGAGCAGGGCAAGAAATACCCCCGCGCCGACAAGCTCGTCGACCTCGCGCACGCGCTCGGTGTGCCTTACGACGACCTGGTGTCGCTGCGCGTGGACCGCGGGCTGGACGCGGTCAAGGACGCCATCGACAGCCCGTTCCTGCGCGCGTTCCCGTTCGCGCTGTTCGGCGTCGAGCCCGAGGCCGTCGTCAACATGCTGGCCGGCATGGCGGACCGCGGCGAGGCGCTCGTCCGCGCCCTGACGGACCTCGGCCGGGCCTACGACGGCCGCGTCGAGGACGTCCTGATGGCGGCGCTGCGGGCGTACCAGCAGATGCACGCCAACCGCTTCCCCGATCTCGAGGATGCGGCCGAGCGCCTCCGCACGCGCCTCCGCCTGGGCCCGTCGCCCACGACGGCCGACCTCCGGGCCGCGCTCGAAGCGGCCGGCATGCGCATCGACACCGACACGCTCGCGGCCGACCCGGACCTCGCCGCCCTCCGCAGCGTCCTCGTGCCCGCCACCGACACGGAGGGCCCGACGCTCCACGTCAACGGCCGCCTCCTCGACGAGCAACTCGCGTTCGTCTACGCCCGCGAGCTCGGCTTCCTCGAGATCGGCGCGACCGACCGGCCGCTGACGTCGTCGTGGATCCAGGTGGACCGCTTCGAGCAGGTGCTGGACAACTTCCGCGGCTCGTACGTCGCCGGCGCGCTCCTGCTGCCGGCCGCCGTCGTGGACGCCGCGCTCGTGCGCCTCGCCGACGCCGAGACGTGGGACCCGGCCGCGCTCGTCGCCTTCATCGAGCGGACGCGCTCGACGCCCGAGACGCTCTTCACGCGCCTCACGCAGCGCGTACCCGAAGCGCTCGGGCTGGACGAGCTGTTCTTCCTCCGCTTCCACCGCCCCGCCGGCCGCGACGACCTCGCGCTCACCAAGTCGTTCAACCTGAGCCGCGTGCCCGTCCCGCACGGCGTCGCGGACGACGAACACTACTGCCGGCGCTGGCCGTCCTCGGCGGCCCTGCGCGAGCTGGACCGCCGCGAGGCGCGCGCTGCCGGCCGCGGCGAGACGGACGGCGGGCTCGTCGTGGCCGCGCAGCGCCAGCACTTTCTCGCCGAGAACGCCGAGTTCTTCGTTGTCTCGGTCGCCCGCCCGCTCTCGCTCCAGCCCGGGACGCACTCGGCCGTCTCGCTCGGCATCCTGCGGACGCGCGCCACGCGCCGACGCATCCGCTTCTGGGACGACCCGGCCCTGCCGCAGGTAGACGTGAGCCTGACGTGCGAGCGGTGCCCGCTGAGCGACTGCCGCGTCCGCGCCGCGCCCGCCCGCGTGCTCGCGGCCGACGAGGCGCTGCGCC
>JBBSUZ010000156.1:0-7591 GCA_038233965.1 Rhodothermales bacterium
CGTCAAGCCGCAGCGCGTCAGATTTTTTCGGACGGCCGTTTCCTTGCAAAGACCGGGAGAGGCATCCGCGTGGTTGGCTTCGTCGAAGCGTTTCGACTGAGGGACGACCGTGTGCTGAGACGCGTCGCCTCAGCGCCGGGCGTCAGCCGAGTCTCGCGCCTCGAGGGCCTGCCGCAGCGCTTCACGCCCCGCCTCCAGGCTCGCCCGCACTGGCCGGCCGGGCGCGTCGATGCTGGCTCGGACATCGGCGAGCAGCGCGCGGAGCGCGTCGGCATAGGCGTCGGGCTTCGGCACGGGGACGGCGAACGCGGCCGTCACCTGCCGAGCTGCCGGATAGGCGACGCCCCCGACGGTCGCCTTCGTGCCAGACCACGCCGCCGATTCGATCACACGCAGACCGGGAAGCCGTGCGAGATCGGCCTCGGCAGCCTGCGACACCAGCGCGCGGACCGTCCCGGAGAGCGGCACCCATCCGTCGACGTCGACCTCGGCGAGGGCGAACGTGAACCGCATCGTCGTCCGCTCGAACGCGCCGGGGCGCGTGAAGGCGTGAGCGTGCGTCGCGAGCGGCCCCTCCCCTGCTCCGCCGTGGCGGACGACGGCCAGCACGCGGTCCTCGCGGCCGTCGGCGCGGCGGCTCGACCAGCCCTCGGCCGAGGCGCTCGACGCGCGTCCGCCCTGCGCTTCGACGACCGCGTTGACGATGTCGAGAAAGTGGACGGCGTGCTCGGCGAGGATGCCGCCGGACTGCGCGCGGTCCCAGAACCAGTGCTCCGCCGGCAGCGTCGCGTCCTGCGCCTCGTTCTCGACCGTCACGCGGACGAGCGGGCCGAACGCGCCGGACGCGCCCCATGCGACGAGCGCCTCGACGACCGGGTTGAAGCGCAGCATGAAGTCCACGGCTGCGACACGTCCCGAGCGGTCGCGGGCGGCGATGAGGCGGTCCGCCCCGGAGAGGTCGGTCGCGATCGGCTTTTCGACGAGCAGATGCTTGCCGGCCTCCAGCACGGCGATGCCCATCTCGGCGTGCGTGCCCGGCGGCGTCGCGACGGCGACGAGGTCGATGTCCGGCCGGCCGAGCAGGTCGTGCCAGTCGGCGACGCACAGGACGCCGTCGGGGCAGTCGTCCAGCGAGGCGACGGCAGTGACGCGCGCGCCCGCGTCGGCCTCCCACGTGCGGTGCAGAAAGCGGCCGAAGCCGCCGTAGCCGATGAGGCCGATCCGGAGCGGGGTCATGGTCGTGGAGCGCTTGTGCCGCTGAAGCTATCCGCCGCCGGACGCCGGAGCGGGCGCGCCGGCCGGGTCAGACGTCCACCCACGGCTCGCCACCGTCGGACCACCCGCCGCGCGCCATGCGGGGCGTCGTGAAGGCCCAGCCGGGCGTGCCGTCGGCCGCGAGCACGATGATTCCACCCGTGGCGGGCGCCGCGCCGGGCCAGACGACGGCTGCGCGCATCGCATCGAGCCCGGCCTGTGCCGCTGACGTCGGGTCGGCGCCCGCCTCGACGCGCATCGCGACGCGCGCAGCCAGTTGGACCGTCAGGATGGCCTCGCCCCAGCCCGTCGCCGACAGCGCGGCGTGGGCGTCGGCGTAGACGCCCGAGCCGACGATCGACGCGTCGCCGACGCGGCCGGACCGGGCGTACGGCGTCCCGCCCGTGGACGTCGCCGCGGCGAGGCGTCCGGACGCGTCGAGGGCGACGGCGCCGACGGTCCCGCGCGGGGCGTCGGCCGGTCCTGAAATGGCGCGGGACGGGTGATAGTCGGGGTCCGCGCGGAGCGCGAAGAAGCGGTCGCGCTCGCGCTCGACCGTGAGGTGCTCGGGCGAGACGTGCGGCAGGCCCGCCTCGGCCGCATACCGCTCGGCGCCTTCGCCGACGAGCAGGCGCGCGCCGAACGCCTGTCCGTCGGTGTCGTCGAGCAGGCGGCGGGCGGCGCGGATCGGGTGGTCGAGAACGCGGACGCCCGCGACCGCGCCCCAGCGCAGCGTCGCGCCGCACATCAGGCCGGCGTCGAGTTGCGGCGCGCCGTCGCGGTCGAGGACAGAGCCGCGGCCGGCGTCGAAGGCCGGGTGCGACTCCATCGCGACGACGGCCGCCTCGGCCGCGTCTACCGCAGACCCGCCGCGTTCTAGCACGCGCCGGCCGCGGGCGACGGCGATCCGGAGGCCGTCGAGGTGATCGGCCAGTTCGGCGTCCGGGATGTCCCACGCGCCGCCGTGCACGACGAGCGCGAGGCGCACCGCAGGATCAGACGAAGTAGCCAAAGGCGTTCATGAAGTGCTCGACGTGCGGCTCGCCGCCGCGCGCGAACGTCACCGCGACGACGTCGAAGCGGATCGGGGCCGGCATGAGGCGGCGCTCGTGCATGTAGGCCTCGGTGACGCGCATGATGGCCTGCTGCTTGGCCGCGTCGACGGCCGCCTCGGGCGCGCCGAAGCCCGTCCCGCGCCGCGCCTTGACCTCGACGATGACGAAGATGCCGCCGGCCTCGTCGTAGCAGACGAGGTCGATCTCCTCGCGCAGGAAGCGGTAGTTGCGGTCCATCACGACGTAGCCCTTCGCCTCGAGGAAGGCGGCGGCGAGGTCCTCGCCCGCGCGGCCGGTCTCGGCGGGCGTCATGGCGTGTCGGCGCCTCGGCCGCCGCGCAGGCGCGTCGCGAAGCGCATGATCTCGCCGACCTTCTCCGCGTTGCGGCCTTTGAGGAACGGGAGCAGCGTCGTCGTGAACCCGTCGAGCAGGTCCGTGATGTTGGCGAGCGCCTCGATGCGGCCCGCGAGCGCGGCCTCGTCGCCCGTCGTCGTGCCGCCGCTGCGGAGGCCGCGCGCGACGCTGCCGAGGGCCTGCTGGACGGGCTTGATCTCGCGCCGCTGCCGCTCCTCGATTATGGTCGTCGTGATGACCCAGACGTCCTTCTCGCCGACGAAGTAGTCCTTGCGCGAGCCGGCGAGGTTGTGCTTGCGCGCGAGATTCCAGTCCATCAGCGCGCGCAGGTTCATGTTCGCGTTGCCGCGCGAGATGTCCAGGTGCTCCATGATCTCGTCCGTGTCGAGCGGGCGCTCGGACGCGTACAGCAGCGCGTGGATCTGGGCCATCGTGCGGTTGATGCCCCACTGCGTGGCCATCTCGCCCCAGAGGCGGACGAACTCGTCGAGCGCGGCCTGATGGCGCTCGGCCGCGTCGTGAGGACCCTGCGCGACGGCGGGTTCGGCGGCACGGTCGGGCAGGTCGGGGAGCATCGGGCGCGGGGCGGGGGTCGCCAAGATAACGGAGGCGATGCATGCTCCGGAAGCCGTAGGTTTGGGAGCCGTGCTCCCCCCGCCCGTGATCGTCACCCTGACCACCGACTTCGGCCTCGCCGACGGCTACGTCGCCGCGATGAAAGGGGCCATGCTGCGCGTCGCGCCCGAGATCCGCCTCGTCGACGTGACGCACGACGTCGCGGCGCAGGACCGGATGGAGGCCGCGTTCGTGCTCGTCCAGACCGTCCCGTTCATGCCCGACGGGTCGGTCCACCTCGTCGTCGTGGACCCGGGCGTCGGCACGGACCGCCGCGGCATCGCGGCGCGCATCCGCCGGCCGGACGGCGAGCACTACCTCTACGTCGGGCCCGACAACGGCATCGCATCACTGCTCGCGTCCGACGCCGACGCCGGCGGGACGGTTGAGGCGGTCGCCGTGCTGGACCGGCCCGACATCTGGCGGACGCCCACGCCGAGCGTCACCTTCCACGGCCGCGACGTCTTCGGGCCCGTCGCCGCGCGCCTCGCGATGGGCGCGCGCCTCGCCGACGTCGGCACGCTCGCCGACGTCCCGGCGGACGCCATGACGCCGCTCCACTGGCCGCTCCCGATCGCGGACGCGCAGGGCATCGCCGGCATGGTGCTCCACGTGGACCGCTTCGGCAACTGCCTCACCAACATCCCCCGCGACGCCGTCGACGGCCGCGACCTGACGGTCTACATCGGCGCGACCGTCATCCGCGGCGTCTCGCACACGTACGCGTCCGTGGCCGAGGGCGAGCCGGTCGCGCTGTTCGGCAGCAGCGGGCACCTGGAGGTCGCCGTCCGCGGCGGCGACGCCGCCTGCCTGCTCTCGCTGAAGCGCGGCGCGGGCGTGACGCTCATCTTCGGCACGTCCGCCCGGCCCGACGCCGCGCGCCGGGACACCGTTCGCCGCCGCACGGCCCAGCCCCGGACGCTCGCGTGACGCCTCCCCCCGCCTCGCGCGACGACGAGATCGACTGGGACGTCGTCCCGCCGCCGCCGACGACCGCCTTCGACCGCGTCCAGACGCGGACCGTGCAGGTCGTGAAGTCTGGCCGCAGGCGCCTGCCCGAGTCGCGGCGGACGGCCGCGCTCGTCGCCGGCATCGTGCTGGTGATGGCGATCGCGCTCGCGGCGACGTGGTGGGTGCGGCGCCCGCCGCCGGGCGCCGACCACGACCTGCTCGTGCGCCTCGCGGCGACGTCCGAGGGCTTCACCCCGTCGTACGTCACGACGAGCCGCGAGCAGGCCGAGTCCTACGTCGCCGACGTCTTCGGGTGGACGATCGGGCTGCCCGAGATCCCCGGCTTCCGCGTCGCCGGCGTCGGCGAGGCCTCGCTGTCGCCGCAGCTCTCCGTCCCGGCCGTCCGCTACGACGGCCCCGACGGCGCGACCGTCGTCGTGTTCGCCTACGACTACGCCTTCCTCGAGGAGAGCGGGCCCGCGCTCGACCTCCCCGAGGCGACCTACGCGCAGCTCGCCGAGCCCGACCCGGTCGACACGCGCCGCCTGGGCGACGCGGCCCTCGTCTCGTGGCGCCGCCGCGCCGTCGTCTACACCGCCGTCACCGAGAGCGACGAGGCCTTCGAGTTGCTCGGCCGCGCCGTCGCCACCCCGCCCGAGGCCCCGGGCGTCCCCACCGACTCCACCGCCACCCTGCCCTGATGACGGACTCGCCCGCCCTGCCGGACTATCCCGCCATGCCGCGCCCGACGCGCGTCCTGATGACGACGCCCGACCACTTCCGCATCGCCTACGTCATCAACCCGCACATGGAAGGCCACATCGGCACCGTGGACCGCGACCGCGCCCGCGCGCAGTGGGAGGCGCTACGCGCCGAGTACGTCCGCCTCGGCCTCGACGTCGCCGTCGTGGACGGCGCGACGGGCCAGCCGGACATGGTGTTCTGCGCCAACCAGACCCTCCCGGCCCTCGCCGAGGACGGCTCGCGCGTCGCCGTGATGAGCCGCATGAACGCGCCCGAGCGGGCGGACGAGGTCCCGGCCTACACGCGCTTCTTCGAGGCCGACGGCTACGACGTGCTCCAACTCGACGCCGACCTGCCGGGCACGTTCGAGGGCATGGGCGACGCCATCTGGCACCCTGGCCGCCGCCTGCTGTGGGGCGGCTACGGCTTCCGCACGGACCGCGCCGTCTACGACCGCCTCGCCAGGGCGCTCGGCACGGACGTGCTCCCGCTCGCGCTCCACGACCCCGAGTTCTACCACCTCGACACGTGCTTCTGCGCGCTCGACGAGCAGACGGTCCTGATCTACCCCGGCGCCGTCCAGGAGGACGATCTCGCCACGATCCGCGCCCACTTCGCGCGCGTCATCGAGGCGCCGGAGGACGAGGCCCGCACGCTGTTCGCCTGCAACGCCCACTCGCCGGACGGCCAGACGGTCATCATCCAGCGCGGCTGCACGGTCACGAACGAGCGCCTCCGCGAGGCCGGCTACGACGTCGTGGAGGTCGACACGGACGAGTACCTCAAGTCGGGCGGCTCGGTCTTCTGCATGAAGCTGATGTTCTGGTGAGCGACCAACGACAGCCCCTGATGATGAGACTCCTGCCTGCTGTCCTGCTCGCTCTCGCGGCCGGGTGCGACCTGCCTCCTGAGCCCGTCGTTCAGCCGCCGATGGCCGCATCTGCGCTGGCGGGACGCGAATGCACGCCCGGCGAGACTGGCCCCGGCGTCCTTGAGTTCGCGATGGTCGCGCCCGGGATCGTCGACGGACTGGAGGCGATCCAGTCGAGCCTCATCTACCCTGAGTTCGACCGCCGCCACGGCGTCCAAGGCACCGTCACAATCCGGTTCGTCGTTGGGCTGGATGGGCGTGCGTGCGACACGGAGGTGGCGAGGTCGGTCAGCGAGTCGCTCGACCAGGCCGCGCTGACCGCAGTGGAGCAGGCCCGGTACACGGTGGGCCGTCAGGACGGGCGGCCCGTCGCCGTGCGAATGACGGTGCCGCTACGCTTCACGCTCCCGTAGTCGACCCGTTCAACCGGTAAGAGAGGAACGCAATCGTTCCCCGACATCGGCTCGAATCTCGAACCGGGTAGGACGGCGCGGCGTTTCCTGAGGGCATCCGCCCACAGAACACGTCCATGCGCGCCCTTCTCCTCGCCGCTGTCGGCCTCGCCGCCTTTCCGGCTTCGGCCCAGACCTTCCGCCTCGTCGACCCTGCGCTGACCGTCGGCGGAACGCGGGTCGGCATCGTCGGCGCGCCGCTCGTGCAGGAGCCGTTCGGTGTGCTCTCGATCAGTGTCCCGAGCGCAGGCGTCTACCGCGTCTCCACGCGCCCGTTCGAGGGCGCGCGCCCGGTCGGGCAGTTCGACGGCGACGGCCTCTACTTCGCCGTCGACGGCCAGAGCGTCCGCCTGCGCTCGGCCGGCGACATTCTCGACGCGCCCGGCCCGACGCCCGCGTACGTCCGCTTCGACGCGCTCGCGCCGGGGCTGCCGACGCGCGGCCTCGGCCGCGTGTCGGTCGCGGACGCGCCCGGCTCCGCGGCGCGCAGCAGCGCGAGCCCGGTCCAGACCGCCACCCTCCAGCGCGGCCCGACGTCGCCGCTCCCGACGACCGATGCCCGCGCCGAGGCCGATGCACTCCGCGACGCCCTCGCGCGGGCCATGGCCGAGCGCACCGCCCTCGCCGCCGAACGCGACCGGCTTCGCGCCGAGCGCGACGCGTCGCGAACGTCGCCCGGTTGGTCCGCCACCCGCGAGGATGCCTACACGCAGGCCGTCGCCCGTGCCGATATACTCGGCGCCGAGGCCGCGCGCCTGCGCGCCGAGCGCGACGAACTCGCCGCGTCCCGTGACCGGGCGACAGCGGCGCGCGCCCTCCTCGCCGCCCAGCTCGACGCCGCCCGCATCCGCACCGAGACCACCACGACGTCCGCGCAGTCCGTGGCCGCACAGGGCGACGTCGCCCGTCTTCGCGCCGACACCGTCGCCCGCGACGGGGCCCTCGCCGCGCTCGGTGTCGAGAACGAGGACCGCCGCGTTCGCCTCGCCGAGACCGACGCCGAACTCGCCCGCAGCCAGCGCGCGCTCGTCGCGATGACGGCCGAGCGGGACGTGCTCGTAACCGAGCGCGACGCCGCCCGCCGCGACCTCGACGTCCTCCGCCGCGGCGCGCCCGCGACGGCCGACCGTGCGGCGCTCGACCTCGACCGCGCGTCCGTCGAGGCCGATCGTGTTGCGCTCGCCGCCGCCCGCGCCCGCTTCGACGCCGACCGCGCCGCCGCGGCGCAGAACCCGGCCGGCGTCACGTCCGGGCAGGCCGCTCTCCTCGCTGACCGCCGGCAGTCGCTCGACGCC
>JBBSUZ010000157.1:0-7581 GCA_038233965.1 Rhodothermales bacterium
CGGGATCGTGCGGACCTCGCGAACCAATGCGAAGCCTCCGTTATAAACGGTTAGGGATGTCGACTCCCGGCTCTCGGGGGTCGACGCGACGGGCTGTGCATCGGCAGTCATAGCGTGCAGAAGCGCGATCAGGGCAAGGAGACGTCGCATTGGCGGCGGGTTAAGGAAAGCGGAAAGACGTGCGATACGTCAGGTTCGTACCTGCTCGCGCTCATCAACTGTAGACGAAGGACAGTGTTGGGCGATGCAGCGATGTACTTTGATTGCCAGAAGGGGGCCCGGCCGGGTCCCGACTTGGGCCGCTCCGCGGGGCCGCAGTGGAACCTGCGCCTCGGAAGTGGACTAGGAGTTCACAGAGCCGGTTGCTCCTTTTCGCTCCCGGTCTCTACCTTCGGCCCGCATCTCCCCCCCACCCGTTCCCCCTTTAGAGGACCCCTCATGCTCAATGTGGCACTCGTAGGCCTGCTCGCCGGTACGCTGGCGATCGGCGGCGGTGACAGCAAGAACCCGCAGTCCGGCGAGAAGCCGACTGTCGACAACGCTGTCCCCGGCATCTTCATCTCGTCCGACGCTCCGGCCTCGGCGACCCCCAACACCGTCCAGGACACCTACGCCTTCGGCATGGCCGACGGCCGGTCCCCGCTGCGCCTCTGGGCCAACTACGGACAGGGCGACGCGAGCCGCATCTGGGACACCAACGGCGACACGCAGAACCTCACGCTCGCCGGCTCCGCCGGTAAGATCGTGACGCGCCGCGCAGCCTTCGGCGCCGAGCTCGGCCTCCCGGTCGGCTTCTTCGGCTTCGGCCTCGCCGTCGGCGGCCAGCTGACGCTCGCGCAGAACGAGTTCGAGATCACGTCCGGCTC
Source organism: Rhodothermales bacterium (assembly GCA_038233965.1). Lineage (GTDB taxonomy): Bacteria > Bacteroidota > Rhodothermia > Rhodothermales > Rubricoccaceae > DASVSE01. The sequence continues at coordinate 867 of JBBSUZ010000157.1, forward strand.
GCCCATCGGCGCGACTGTCGCCGGCGGCAACGGTGACGTCTCGGGCGACTTCGGTCTCCAGCAGGCGAAGCTGTACGGCTCGGCAAGCGCCGGCCCGATCAGCCTCCACGCTGGCTACGTCTTCGACCTCGGCAAGGACCGCGAGTACGGTGCCGGCACGCTCGGCCAGGCTCAGACCTTCACGACGCCAGGTGGCGCAGTCTCGCTTCCCGCCGGCACGCCGCTCTTCGTGAACGCTTCGGGCACGGTCCTGCCGCAGCCGTTCGTCGGCGCGCAGGTGGGCTTCGCGCCCCTGCAGGTCCCCACGCGCCTCTCGACGTCGGACGGCCGTGACGCGCTCTTCTTCGGCGCGGACTTCGACTACCCGTCCCGCGTCCTCCGCCTCTTCGGCGGCGTGGACTACTACAAGCTCTACAGCCGCGCGGACGAGCCGCAGACGGCCTTCAACGAGAACACGCGTGGTGACGACTTCGTCAACGCCGTCTTCGGCCTCGGCGTCCGCCTGAGCGTCTTCGAGATCGGCGCCGCCCTGCAGATGCAGACGCGCTTCTCGCAGCCGATCGTGGCTGGCCTCGGCACGTCGAACGGCATCGGCGGTCACGCCGCGACCATCGCCCCGTACCTCCGCATCTCCCCGCCGCAGATCCCCGCCTCGATCTTCATCAAGGGCGCGGTGCAGGACGAGTACGCGGAGTTCGGCTACGCCCTCGCCGGCGCCAACTCGCCGAAGCCGGCGTTCGGCTTCACGGCTGGCCTCTCTGTCGGATTCAAGTGATCGGCACCCGTGCCTGATCGACCCTTGGGGACCGCCCGGCACGTGCCGGGCGGTCCTTTTCCGTTCGACGACTCTGCTTCCAGCCCTGTGGCCCGCCTGCTCCTCCTGCTCCTTCTCGGCGGGTGCGCCCTCTCGCGCTCGCCTCAGACCCTCGCCGAGCGCACGGCAGACACGCGGCAGCGCCTCAGCGCGCCCGCGACGCCCGCCGCCCGCCGCGACGCGGCCATTCAGCTGCTCGCCGGGGCTGGGCTCTCGCCCGTCGCCGGTCTCCGCGGTCCAGCTGCGCGCTACGCCGCAGGCCGCCTCATCGGCGGGTTCGTGCCGGGCCGCAGCTACGGCCTCCGCGACACGCTCGTCGTCGTCGCCGCCGCGCTCGACGGTCCCTACGCCGCGACGCTCGTCGAAACGTCCCGCCTGCTCACCGCCCGTGCCGACTCGCAGGGCGACTGGCCGCAGCGCAGCATCCTCGTCGTGCTGTGGGACGCCGGACTGAGCGTCGAGGACGGCCTCGCCGCCGTCCGCGCCTTTCCGCTCTGGCCGCGCGGCGCCGTCCGCGAGACGGTCGTCGTCAGCGCCGACAGCGCGATGGATGGCGGCCGCCCCGGCCGCGCCGACGTCCGCTTCGCCCTCGGTACGTTGGACGACGATGCCACCGTCCGCGGCATCGTCGAGACGCTCTACACCGCCACCGTCGCGCCCTGATGCTGCCCGTCCTCGCCACCGACTCGGTCTCGGAAGACCTCGCCCGCGCCGTCGGCTACGCGCTGATGTGGGGGCTCGAGGGCGTCGCCGTGCGGACCGTCGGCGGCGAGCGGGTGCCGTTCGTCAACGAGTCGGCCCTGCGGCGTCGGCTCGAGCTCAGCGAGATACCGCTCGCGGCCGCCGACCCCGGCCTGTTCGAGGGCGACGCCAGTCGCCGCGCCGTCTGGCTCAACGACGTCGCCGCGTTCGACGAAACCGCCGCCTTCTGCCGCCGCCTCGGGTGTGGTGTCGTCCGCATCGGCGCGCTCGGCGCGGGCGGCGACACCGAGGCGCGCGTCGAAGCGCTCCGCGCGCTCGGCGACGCCGCCGGACGCGCCGGGATCGCCCTCGCCGTCCGCCACGAAACCGGCACGGACGTTGCGACCGGTTCGGACCTCGCGGTGTTGCTCGCGGCCGTCCGCCATCCCGCCGTCGGTGCCGACTGGCGGCCGGCCGAATCCGATGGTGAGGCTCCGCTCGACGGCCTCGGCGCTCTGCTCGGCGCGGGGTGCCGCATCACCTGCGTGGGCGTCGCGGACATGCAGACGGCCGACGACGGCGCGCGCGTGGACGCCGTCGTCGGGGCGGGAGACCTCGGGTGGGACGCGATCCTCGTCCGCCTCGCCGTGTCCGGCTACGACGGTCCGCTCGTGCTGCGCGTCGACGGCCGCCCGACCGGGTCGTCCGGGCTCGCCTCCGGCAGCGCGCTCATCCGCCTCATCCGAGCCGCCCGCCGGGCCGTAACCGCGTGAGCGCCCACACGACACCGGTCGTCCCGGCCCTGGACGGCGCGCGCGTCTTCACCACGCCGCCGCCGACGTCTGTCGCGTCGCGGCTGTGGTTCGCGTGGGTCGCGGTCGTCTCGGTCGTGTGCTGCTCGCTGTTCAGCCCGCCGCTCGTGCTCCACTCCGCCTTCCGCCCGACCGCCCGCACCTTTCGGGCGTGGATGCGCCCGTGGAGCCGGACCGTCCTGTGGCTGTGCGGCATCCGCGCCCGCGTCGTCCTCCGCGCGCCGATGCCCGACGGGCCCGTCGTGTTCGTCGCCAACCACCAGAACTCGGCCGACGTCCTGATGACGTCGGCCTGCCTGCCGCGGCCGTTCCTCTACGTCGCCCGGCACGAGCTGCGGACGTGGCCGATCGTCGGGTGGGTGCTCGAGAAGACGGCCTGCGTCTTCATCGACCGCTCGAGCGCGCGGCGCGCCATCGAGACGCTCCGCGTGGCCGGCGAGCGGATCCGCGGCGGCGAGTCCGTGCTGCTCTTCCCCGAGGGCGGCCGCAGCTACGCGCACCACACCGAGCCCTTCATGCGCGGCTCGTTCATGCTCGCGCTCGAGGCCGGCGTGCCCGTCGTGCCCGTCGCGCTCGTCGGCAACGTCGGCGTCATCGACGAGCGCGGCCGCCGGGCGCGGCGCGGCGAGACGCGGATCGTCATCGGCGCCGCCGTCCCCACCAAAGGCCTCACGCGGGCGGATGCGGGTCCGCTCGCCGAGCAGATGCGCGCCACGATCGAGGCCGAGCTGTCTGTGTACGGGTGAAAGGGTGAAAGGGTGAAAGGGTGAAAGGGTGAAAGGGTGAAAGGGTGAAAGGGTGAAAGGGGTCAGTTGAAATAGTTTCATCGGCCCTGTCACAACAATAAAAGCATGTCATCCTGAACTCGTTTCAGGATCTGCGTTTCGCCTTTGTTCGACGTTGATGAAACGCAGATCCTGAAACGAGTTCAGGATGACAATTGGAGAAGTGGGCGGTTGGCATTGAGCGACGGTGCGGTTGATCGCTGCCGGCTGCCCGCTGCCCGCCGGGGGCCGTCGGTATCTTCGCGCGCTGCCGCCTCCCGCCCCGAATGGCCACGTCCCGTAAAAGCCGACCCACCGCCGCCCGCCCCGCTCCGCTCGACGGAAACGAGGTCTGGAAGCGCCGCAGCCGCGTCCGCGCGACGGGCCCCGTGCTCCGGACCGAGGACTCGGCGTGGGACCGCCTCCCGACGTGGGCGCAGAACGCGATCTGCATCGGCTTCCTGCTCGTCGTCGCCGTGGGCTTCTTCGCCCCGACGACCTTCGGCGGCAAGACGTTCGCCGGCGGGGACACCGTGCAGTGGCGCGCGACGGCCGAGGGCCAGCTCGCCTACACGGCCCGCACCGGCGACGCCGCGCTGTGGGCGCCCAACGTCTTCGGCGGCATGCCGGGCTACCTCGTGACGTACGCGTCGCCCGTGCCCGGCGTCGACAGCGTCGTGTCGTTCCTGCGCGGGCTCGGGCTGTGGCCCGCGGCCCACATGTTCGTGCTGCTGCTCGGCGTGTACCTGCTCGTGCTGTACCTCACCCGGACGCGCCTGCCGGGCGTCGTCGCCGCAGTCGGCTTCGGGCTCTCGACGTACCTGCCGATCATCCTCACGGCGGGCCACAACACCAAGTTCGTCGCGCTCGCCTTCGCGCCGTGGCTGCTGCTCGCCTTCGCGGCCGTCATCCGCCGCGAGCCCGGCACGAAGCGCCTCAAAAGCGCGCTTCTGACGCTCCTGTTTGCCATCGCGGCCGCGACCAACCTGCGCGCCGGGCACGTCCAGATCACGTACTACATCGTCTTCGTGGCGGTGATCTGGTGGATCGCCGAGGGCGTGGTCGCCTTCCGCACCGGCGCCGTGAAGACGTTCGCGTTCTCGACGGGCCTGCTCGTGCTCGGCTCCGTCCTCGGCCTCGCGATGGTCGCCCACCCGACGCTCGTCCAGTGGGAGTTCAAGGCCTTCACGACGCGCGGCGCGGCCGCCGGCGGCGGGCTCGCGTGGGACTACGCGATGGAGTGGAGCCAGGGCTGGGGCGAGCTGCTGACGCTGCTCATCCCGGACGCCTACGGCGGCGGCGGCGGTCTCTACTGGGGCCCGAAGGTCTTCACGGCCGGGCCGCACTACGTCGGGCCCGTCATCGCGCTGCTCGCGCTCATCGGCGCCGTCGGCGTGGCGCGGCGGTCGGTCGTCGCCTTCACGGTCGCGGCCGTCATCATGACGGGCTTCGCGCTCGGCGACCACTTCGAGGTCCTCAACCGCGCCGCCTTCGCCGCGCTCCCGCTGTTCAGCACGTTCCGCGTGCCCGAGACGTGGCTCTCGGTCGTGGTGCTGCTCCTCGCGCTGCTCGCCGGCTGGGGCGCGTACTACCTCCAGCGCCGCGAGGCAACGCCCGAGGCCGAGGCCCGCAAGCGCCGCATCGCGTGGGGCTCGATGGCCGCCTTCGCCCTGCTCATCGGCGGGATGTGGCTCACGGGCGGCGCCGGGCTGTCGTTCGAGAAGCCGGGCGAGCGCGACCAGATCACGCTGATGGCCGCCCAGCAGGCCGTCCAGTCCGGCATGTCGCCGGTCGACCCGCAGGTCACGCAGGCGACGCAGCAGTACCTCGCGCAGCAGCGCTCCGGCCGCGTCGCCGCGTTCTCGTCGGACGCCGGGCGGTCGTTCCTCTTTCTTGTCCTCGCGGCCGCGTGCGTGGCGCTGCTCACGCTGCGCCGCGCGCCCGCGTTCGCCGGGCTGGCCGCGCTCGCGCTGCTCGCGACGACCGACCTCTGGGGCGTCGGCCGGCGGTATGTGTCCGACGAGGCGCCGTCGATCCAGCGCACGGCGGACCCCGAGGCGGTCCTCCGGTCGCAGGAGACCGACGCGGACCGCTTCATCGCCGAGCAGGCGCGCGCGGCGGGCCCCGGCGCGTGGCGCGTGCTCCCGCAGGGCATCCTCAACACGGCCGGCCCCTCGTACTACGCTGAGTCCGTCGGCGGCTACAACGGCGTGCGGCTGGCCAACTTCGAGGACTACCAGTCCAAGACCCTGCCCGACTCGGCGACGTTCTTCAACGTCAACGCGATGCGCCTGCTGGCCGTCCGCTACGTCGTCGCGCAGGGCGCGATCCAGGGCACGAAGCCGGTCTACCAGGACGCGCAGACGGGCCAGGTCGTCTCCGAGGACACGACGGCGATGCCGCGCGCCTACTTCGTCGACCGCGTCGAGGTCGTGCCCGGCGCCGACGCGATCCGCGCCCGCGTCCGCAGCCCGCAAACCGACCTGCGCCGCGTCGCCTTCGTCGAGGCCGACGTCCCCGGCACGCCGGCCGCCGCGCTCTCGGGCGCACCGTCGGACTCGGCTGGCACGAGCGTCCGCCTCACCCGCTTCGACCCCGACGAGATCGTCTGGGAAGTCGAGACGGACCGGCCGCGCCTCTTCGTCGCGAGCGAGGTCTACTACCCGGCCGGCTGGACGGCCCGCGTCGACGACGCCGAGACGCCGATCGTGCAGGTGGACGGGCTCATCCGCGGCGTCGCCGTCCCGGCCGGGCGGCACATCATCACGATGCGCTTCCGCCCCGAGAGCGCCCGCGAGGGCCTGCTGATCTCGTGGGTCGCGACGCTGCTCGCGTACGGCGGCGCGCTCGCCATCGGCGGTCTGATCTGGTACCGCCGCGGCCACCCGGCCCCGTGAACGAGAGAGATACGGGATCACGCGCGTCGGCGCGCGCCGGGATGCGGGAGGAGCAGACTGCTGATGCACACCCTGTTTCGCAGGCCACATCCCGCATCCCGCTGATGCGCGTCCTCCTCGTGACCTATTACTTCCCGCCGTCGGGCGGCGCAGGCGTGCAGCGGCCGCTGAAGTGGACGCGCTACCTGCCCGCGGCCGGCGTCGAGCCCGTCGTGCTGACGGTCCGCGCCGGCGCGTACCCGCACCTCGACACCGGCATGCTCGCCGACGTCCCGGCCGGCACGGAGGTCTACCGGACGGCTGCGCCGGACCCGTTCGGGATCTACGGCCAGCTCACCGGACGCTCCCGGAGCGACGCCGTCGCGGCCCGGACCGGCCACGTCGGGCAGTCCGAGCGGCCCGCCGAGCGCGCGGCGCGCTGGCTCCGCGCCAACGTCTTCGTCCCCGACGCGCGCGTCGGGTGGGTGCCGTTCGCGCTCCGGCCGGCGCGCCGCCTGCACCGCGCGCGCCCGGTCGACGCCGTCATCACGACGGGCCCGCCGCACTCGGCCCACCTCGTCGGGCTGGCGCTGCGCCGCGCCGGCCTGCCGTGGCTGGCGGACTTCCGCGATCCGTGGACGCAGATCCACTACACCGGCGCGCTCGCCCGCACGCGCGCCGCCGCCCGCGCCGACGCCGCGCTCGAGCGCCGCGTGCTGCACCGCGCCGACCGCATCGTGACGGTCTCGGAGCCGCTGCGCCGCGACC
>JBBSUZ010000158.1:0-7542 GCA_038233965.1 Rhodothermales bacterium
ACCGACGCCCTCGCGGACTGCCAGCCCGAGCTCGCGATCCTCGGCCGGGACGTCGGCAAGCTGGAGGCGTCGATCAAGACGCCGTTCCCGCGCCTGACGTACACCGAGGCCGTCGAGCTGCTGACGTCGGACGCGTCGCAGACCCTGCTCGACGCCGAGCAGGCCGGGCTGGAGGACCTGAAGCTCGAGCTCGAGCGCGAGCGCGACGCCAACACCGCCCGCTACCAGAGCGTCAAGGCCGGCGAGAAGCGCCGCATCGACGCCCGTGCCATCGAGATCGGCGCCCGCCTCGCCGACATCGAGGAGACGCTGCGCTACCTCCCCGAGTGGAAGAAGAGCGCCAGGGAGTTCGAGTGGGGCGCCGACCTCGGCGGGTCCGACGAAACCGTCCTCACGCGCCACTTCGACACCCCGATCATCGTTCACCGCTACCCGGCCGACGTCAAGGCGTTCTACATGAAGCGCGACCCCGAGGACGACCGCCTCGCGCTGGGCATGGACGTGCTCGCGCCCGAGGGCTACGGCGAGATCGTCGGCGGCGGCGAGCGGGCGACGGACCTCGACTTCCTCAAGCAGCAGGTTGCGGCACACGGGCTTCCAGAGTCCGCGTTCGACTGGTACTTCGACCTCCGCCGCTTCGGCTCCGTCCCGCACTCGGGCTTCGGCGTCGGCCTCGAGCGGACCGTCGCCTACGTCTGCGGGCTGCCGCACGTCCGCGAGACGGGCCCGTTCCCGCGCCTGCTCGGGCGACTCCACCCGTAGACCCTCCCCGTGAGCGCAGCCGGTGCGGTGTGCCCCCGGCCGAGTGCACCCGTACGCGATGTGCGACTTTAGGGCCTCGCCAGTCCCCCGCGCATGCGCCTGTTTACCATCGTCGTCCTGGCCGCCCTCGCTCACGGCGCCGCCGCGCAGGTGCTTCCGGACTCGCTCTCGCCCGACTCGCTCCTCGCCGACTCCGCCGCCGTCGTGGACTCGGCCCGGATCGGCGGGATGGAGGTGGAACAACTTTCTGACGTTGCCGGCCGCGCGCTCGACTCCGCCGCCGTCGCCGCGCTGTCAGACACGTCGGACGCGCTGCCCGAAGACGCCTTCATCGGCACGGACGTCTCGCTCTACGGCCGGACCGTGTTCAAGGTCTACGGCGGCCTCGGCGCGTTGTCTGCGGTCGAGCGGGCGCGCCGCATAAGCGAGCGCCTCGACGCGCTGACCCGCAACGACGGCTTCGACCCGGACTCGCTGCGCATCGTCTCGGGCGACAACCTGACGACGATCCAGTTCGGCGGCCTCATCGTGATGTCCGTCACCGACGCCGACGCCACCGCGCAGACGCTCTCGCGCAGTGGGGCCGCGGCCTACTACGCACGCACGATTCGCGCCGAGATCCTGCGCGTGCGGGACCGCTCGACGTTCCGCTCGGTCCTGATCAACGCGGGGTACGCCGCCGCGCTGATTCTGCTGCTCGGGATCCTCCTGTGGGCTCTCGGCCGCGCCTTCCGCTGGCTGGACGCCCGCTTCGTCGGCCAGAACCCCGAACTGCGGCGCGGGCTGACGGTCCGCGGCGTCGAGGTGCTCCATGGCGACCAGATCGTGCGCGCGGGCCAGTTCGTGCTGCGGCTCGTCCGCTTCCTCGTCTCGGCGCTCGTCGTGTACCTGTTCCTGACCGTCATCCTCGGGCTGTTCCCGTGGTCGCAGTCGTGGAGCAAGACGCTGCTCGGCTACCTCGTCTCGCCCGTCGTGGCGCTGTGGGCGGGCATCGTGGCGGGCCTGCCGGACTTCTTCGCCATCGTCGTCGTCGTGGTGTTCGTCCGGTGGGCGATCAAGGGCTCCAACTGGGTCTTCAACCAGGTCGAGTCCGGTGCGCTCACGCTGCCCGGCTTCTACCCCGAGTTCGCCGAGCCGACGCGCAAGATCGCGCGCTTCCTGCTCATCGTGATCGGCATGTTCATGGCCTACCCGTTCACGCCGCTCGCCGACAACCCGGCCATTCAGGGCCTGACCGTCCTCGTCGGCATCCTGTTCTCGCTCGGTTCCAGCACCGCCATTGCCAACGTCGTCGCCGGGACGGTGCTGACGTACACGCGCTCGTTCCAGCTCGGCGACCGCATCAAGGTGGGGGAGACGACGGGCGACGTCGTCGAGAAGACGTTCCTGGTGACGCGGCTGTGCACGCCGAAGAACGAGGTCGTCTCGATCCCGAACTCGGCTGTCCTCTCCGGGCAGGTCACCAACTACTCGGAGATGATCCGCGACGGGCGCGGCGTGATCGTCTACACCGAGGTCACGATCGGCTACGACGTGCCGTGGGAGAAGACGACGGGCCTGCTGCTCGAAGCTGCCCACCGGGCGGCGGACGACCCGGACAACGGCGTCGTGACGGACCCGCCGCCGTTCGTGCTCCAGACCGGGCTGGGCGACTTCTCGGTCGCGTACCAGCTCAACGTCTACACGATGCAGGCGCGCAAGCTGCCCAAGGTGCTCTCGGATCTGCACGCGCGCATCCAGGACGTCTTCGCCGAGGCGGACGTCGAGATCCTGTCGCCGGTCTACCAGGCCAACCGCGACGGCTCGCCCTCGACCGTCCCGCCACCGACCGTCGCCTCTGCGGCGTCGCTGGCCCGCTCCGAGCACGACTGAGAAACTGTTTGGCGAAGCGAGCACCGTTTGAAACCGCCCCCCTCGGGGGGCTCCCCGCGCCAGCGGGGTGGGGGGTGTACCGGCGCACATCCCGGCAGACCCCCTCCGGCCCTGCGGGCCACCTCCCCGAGGGGAGGAGTTCTGTTCGCTAAACAGTTTCTGACTCGACCCACCATGCTCCGACCGCTCCTTCTGCTCGCGTTCGCCGCACTTGCCGGATGCGCCACGTCGCGCCCGACGCCTGATGCGCCCCCCATCGACGGCGCCGCCGTCGCCCGCGCGGTCGTCCTTTGCACGACGACTGAGGCCGACCTCCGCGCCCGCCTCGGCCCGCCGACTCGAGACGGCCTGTTCCACGGCCAGCGCGTCGTGAGCTGGGTGACGGGGCAGGGCACGGTCGTCCACTTTCTCGCGGTCCTGCTGGACGCGCGCGGGATGGTCGTGGACCTCTACTGGGACCTGCCGTCCGAGATTCCGTGGACGCCGGCGAGCCAGTGCGGATAGCTCACGCCGTCCGCCACGCGCCGGGCAGATCGGAAAACCGGCGGCGGCCGCGCGCGAAGTAGTCCACGATGACCGAGCGGCGGTAGGAGGGGAGCACGAGGGGCTCGCCCGGCGCGGGGCGCGGCAGTCCCGGCGCGAGGGCGCGGAAGTCGCGCCACGCGCGCAGGATGGCGGCCGACTCCTCGCGCTGTCCCGCGGCGGCGAGGCGGGTGGCGGCGGCGGCGTCGAGGACGACGCGGCGGCTGAGGACGGGCCGCAGGTGCGCGTCGGGGAGGTTCTTGACGAGCATCGCCAGCCCGTTGCGGTAGTTCAGGTACGTCTTGCGCGCCCCGCGCGGCAGCGACGCCCCGCCGAGGTGGAAGACGCGGCTCGCGGGCTCCACCCGGACGCGCCCGCCGGCGCGCTGCATCCGCCAGCACAGGTCGATCTCCTCCATGTGCATCCCGAAGGCGACGTCGAAGCCACCCGCCGCGACGAACGCGTCTTTGCGGACCGCCAGCGCGGCGCCGGTCGCCCAGAAGACGTCGCGGGCGTCGTCGTACTGGCCCGTGTCCGGTTCGAGCGTGTCGAAGAGGCGGCCGCGCGTGAACGGGATGCCGTCGCGGTCCAGGAAGCCGCCCGAGGCGCCGGCGTACTCGAACCGCGTCCGGTCTCCGTGCTGCACCAGCTTGGGCTGGACGGCCACGACCTCCGGGTCGTCGAAGGCGGCGATGAGCGGCCCGAGCCAGTCCGGCGGGACCTCGACGTCGTTGTTGAGGAACACGACGATCTCGCCGGTCGCGTGCGGGACGGCGGCGTTGTTGCCGCCGGCGAAGAGCCGGTTCTCGTCGTGCCGGACGACGACGACGCCCGCGTGCTCGGCGGCGAGCCACTCGGCCGTGCCGTCTGCCGACGCGTTGTCGGCCACGACGATCTCGAGGTCGCCGTAGTCGGTCGCGAGGACAGACGGGAGGAAGCGCTCGAGCAGCGGCTGCCCGTTCCAGGTGACGATGACGACGGAGACGCGGGGCATGGGCCGGGCGGGCTGGGCTCAGGCGGACTGGGCGTTGAGCGCGGCCAGCCGGAACGCCTCGACGAGCCCGTCGAAGTCGGGCCAGTCGGAGCGGACGAGCGTCTCGACGGCGTCGCCGAGGCTCAGCACGAGCTCGCCGTGGACGAGGCGCGCCTCCCAGACCGCGAGCGGCGGCGGGCGGTGCTCGGGCGCGGACGCGTCCCACACGGACCACAGCCGGGCGGTCGGGCCGGCGATCTCGACGCGTGCGGGCATCCGCCGGAGCCGGGCGCTCGCGACGAGCGCGGACCCGACGTACGCGACCACGAGGCCGATCCCGACCAGGACGAGGACGTTCGAGCCCTGCAGCACGGCCGCGAGCGTGACCGTCATCACGGCGAACGACGCCCACGCGAGCGTGTCCGACTGCGCCCGCAGCAGCACGCCCACGCGCGACAGGCCGTCCGGGGCATGGCGGCTCTCGAACACGACGTCGGACGTGGAAATCGGACTCACCGGACGGTCGGGAGGTAGCGGTCCAGCCCGACGACGAGGCGGAACGAGGTCGTCGTGATGCCGCCCGGCCCGAAGCCGATCAGGCCGCCGACGAGCGGGCGCTCGCGGTCGCGGTAGTGCAGGTTGACGCCGAAGCCGATGCTGGGCTGGAGCGGGACGTTCGCCCCGGCCGCGATCGGGGCGTCCGACGTGGAGATGCGCGGCGAGAACTGGCTGAAGACGTCGTCGTAGGCCGCGCCGAGCATGCCGAGGACGGTGCCCTCGACGCGGAACGCCATCAGGTTCGGGATCACGACGCCGCGCGCGCCGACGCCGACCGAGAGCGCGTCGCGGCCGACGAACGAGCGCGTCGGCCAGCCGACGAGCAGGTCGCGCTCGAGCGCCGGGAGGTAGAAGAAGGGCAGGTCGCCGTCGTCCTGCCGCGTCACGACGCCCGCGACGCGGACGAAGACGGCGCCGCGCTCGGGCTGGAACGGGAGGCGGAACGGGGCGGGGCGGAACAGGTAGCCGAGGGCGTCGACGCGGTTGAAGCCCAGACCCGAGCCGTCGGTCGACATGAACCGGAAGGCGTCGGCCTGGGCGTAGGCGCCGCGCGTCGGGCGGCCCTCGTTGTTGCGGGTGTCCGAGCGGACGCCGAGGCCGAGCGCGGCGCCGGTCCGGGTGTCGCCGGTGAGCGAGTCGAGTTCGGCGAGGTCGTCGCGGGAGACGAGCGCGAGCGCGCCCGGCTTGGACTCCTCGCGGCCGCGGAGGCGGTCGACGCGGTAGCGGGCGAACGGCTGGAGGAGCAGGCCGCGCGTCCCGGTCGGCTGCCACGCGATCCGCACCTCGCCCTCGGTCTCGAGGCGGTCGAGATACAGCTTGCCCGCCGGGTCCGCCTGCGGGCCGGTGCCCTGGTACGGAAACCGCGACGACGTCAGGTACGACCCGCCGAGGAGGCCGTAGAGGCGCGACCGCTGGGGCGTGCCCGTCTGGTAGGCCCCGAAGAGGCCCACGATGCGCTGGCCGACGCGGCCTTCGACCTGGAGGTGGTCACGGCGGCGGACGAGGTTGTCGGCCGCGAACCCGCCCCCGACCCCGATTCCGCGAGACGACGAGTAGAGCGCGCCGACCGAGAAGATGGGCCGGACGCGCAGGCCCTCGACAGCGTCCGCGACCTCCGTCGCGACCGAGTCGGCCCGTGTGACCACCGAATCGGCCCGCGTCTGAGCGGTGGCGGCGGTCGCGAGCAGGAGAACGGCCGCGAGGCCGGCGAAGCGATGGGACATCTGCGGTGAGAGTGTGGAGCGGGCATACGCAGGCCTCGCCCTTCCGCTCCCGCGCCGCCACAATCCGTCACGACGGCGTGCGGTGCGCGCGGCGTGCTGCTGCGTCGGCGGCGCGGTCGCGGAGCGCGACGTCCTCGGGTGCATCGGCGGCGGCGCGGGCGAGTGCGGCAGCGCTAGCGGCGAGAAGGCGGTCGCCCTCGGCCGTCTGGCCCGCGCGCCACAGGGCGTCGCCGAGCTGGCTCGCGGCCTGGAGCCGGTCCGGGTGGCCGTCAGGCAGGGCGGCGCGGCGGATCCGGAGCGCCTCGCGGAGGTGCGGGACGGCCTCGGCCGCCTTGCCGCCTTCCGTGAGCGTCTCGCCGAGCGCGGCTAGGATAGCGGCCCGCAGCGGGTGGTCCTCGGGCAGGTTGCGCTGCGCGATGGCGAGCGCGTCGCGCAGCGCGGCCTCGCCTTCGGCGCGGCGCCCTGCGGCGACGAGCGTCGCGCCGAGCTTGTTTTCCGCTGCCGCGTAGCGCGGGTGCTCGGTCCCGACGGACGCCGCGTAGAGCCGCATTGCCTCGCGGAGCGCGGCCTCTGAATCCGCCGGTCGGTCCAGGGCGAGGTAGACCGGGGCGGCGTTGCTGAGCGCGGCCGCCAGTTCGGCGTTGTCCTCGCCGAGTCCGGCTCGGAAGATGGCGATCGCCTCGGTGCTCGCCGCAAGCGCGTCCGGGTACCGGCCCGTCCGGTAGAGGCTCGTGCTGAGGTTGTTGAGCGCGCGGGCGATGCGCGTGTTGCCCGGCTCGAAGACGCGCCGGTAGACCGAGACCTGCTCCGTGAGGATGACGACGGCCTCTGCGGGGCGGCCGAGGTTGTCCAGCACGACGGCGACGTTGCCCAGCGCCGAGGCGGCCTCGGCGGGATTGGGCGGGTCCTGCGACTGCCACGCCTGCGCGGATTCGCGGTGGAGCGCGAGCGACGCGTCGAGGTCGCCGTCCACGAAGCGGACGTAGCCGAGCGTGCCGAGGATGTCGGCGAAGAGGGCGTCGCTCGGGCGCAGCGTCGTGCGGGCCGTGGCGAGGGCGAGCGTCAGCAGCGAGTCGGCGGTCTCGGTGTCGTTCGTCTCGAGCAGGATCGAGGCGAGCGTGTTCTGCGCCTGTGCGCGGTCGCGCGGGCTGCCGGCGGCGTCGGCCAGCGCGAGCGACCGTCGCGCCTCCCGCTCGGCCTCGTCCAGTAAGCCGAGTTCGTAGTAGGTCGTCGCGAGCGTGTGGCGGACCTCGGCCTGGACGGCCGGCTGGCCGGCGAACGCCGAGTCTACCGTCGCCGCGGCGTGGTCCAGCAGGCTTGCCACCCGGACGTCGCGGCCCTCGGCCGTCGGGTCGGCGGCCTTGAGCAGGTCGATGAGGAAGCCGTTGACGGCCGTCGCCCGCGCGGCCTCAGCCCGCGCGACGCGCGCCTGCCACAGCGCCGCGCCCGCCCCGCCGACGAGCGCGAGCACGACGAGCGCAGACGCGGCGACGCCGACGCGGTGGCGCCGCACGAAGCGGCCCGCGCGGTAGCGCCGCGTCGCCGGGCGCGCGAGGACGGGCAGGCCGTCGAGGTGGCGCTGGAGGTCGACCGCGAGCGCCTCAGCGGAGGCGTAGCGCTGGCCGGGCTCCT
>JBBSUZ010000159.1:0-7489 GCA_038233965.1 Rhodothermales bacterium
GCCTGGAGCACGAGCGGGCTCATGCGCGCGAGCAGGTACAGGCCCGACGTGACCATCGTCGCGGCGTGGATGAGCGCCGAGACGGGCGTCGGGCCGGCCATGGCGTCCGGCAGCCACACGAAGAGCGGGATCTGGGCGGACTTGCCGGTCGCGCCGATGAACATCAGCAGGACGGCCCAGAACGCGACGCTGCCCGTCATCAGGGCGAGGCTCGGGGCCGAGAGCATCGTCGTGAAGTCGAAGCCGAACGGCCCCTCAGTGCCGGCCGTGACCGTCTTGAAGACGAGGAACATCGCCAGCAGGAAGGCGAAGTCGCCGATCCGGTTGACGATGAACGCCTTGTTGGCCGCGGCCGAGTTCTTGAGGTCGGTGTACCAGTACCCGATGAGCAGGTACGAGCACAGCCCGACGCCCTCCCAGCCGAGGAACAGCACGACGAGGTTCTCGGCCAGAACCAGGTTCAGCATCGCGAAGATGAACAGGTTCAGGTACGGGAAGAACCGCCAGAACCCGCCGTCGTCGTGCATGTAGCCGATCGAGTACAGGTGGATGAGGCTGCCGATGCCGGTCACGATCAGCGTCATGATCAGCGAGAGCTGGTCGACGCGGTACGCGAAGTCCACCTGGAGGTCACCCGCCTTGAGCCACGTGAAGTAGCTCACGACGCTCGGCTCGCCCGAGAACCCGAGAAACAGCGACACCGCGGCGCCGAACGGCACGAGCACAGCGGCTAGCGCGAGGCCGCCGATGAGCCACTCGTTCTTGCGCCACGCGGGCGCGAACAATCCCATCATCCCGTTGAAGGCCGCCATGAGGAGCGGCGGGAGCAGGATGAGTTGGACGAGGAGTTCCATTTCCTAGGAGTTGGGGGTTAGGGTTTAGGGGTTGGGGTTTTTCTGGAGCGGGTTTCCCCAATCCCCAACCCCCAATCCCTCATCCCCTGAACAGAGACATCTCGTCGACGTTGACGGAGAGCGTGTTGCGGAAGAGCGCGATGACGATCGCGAGGCCGACGGCGGCCTCGGAGGCGGCCACGGCGATCACGAAGAAGACCAGGATCTGCCCCTGGACGTCGCCGAAGGACTGGCTGAAGGCGACGAGCGTCAGGTTGACCGCGTTGAGCATCAGCTCGATGCTCAGGAAGACCACGATCACGTTGCGCCGCAGCAGCACGCCGAGCACGCCGATCGTGAACAGGACGGCCGAGAGCGAGAGGTACCAGGTGAGATCCATTGCGAGAGGGTTGAGGGGTTGGGCGGTTGAGCGGTTGAGAGGGAAAGGCGGGGGACGTCCCCTCAACCTTTCAACCCTCAACCTTTCAACCCTCACACCAGCTTTTTCTTGGCGAGCAGGACGGCCCCGATGGTCGCGCCGAGCAGGAGGACGCCGATGATCTCGAGCGAGAAGGCGTGGTCCGTGAGCAGCGAGACGCCGAGGGCCGTGACGTCCGTCTGGGCGACGCGGGCGACGTCGGCGGGCGAGGTGCCGGTCGGGCGGGCGGCGCCGGGCAGGTTCACCGCGACGACCGTCAGCAGCTGCGCCAGCACGGCGACGCCGAGGACGAACGCGGCGCCCTTGCGCCAGTCCACGGTGCCGAGGCGCGGCGTCTCGTCGAGGTTGAGCAGCATGATCACGAACAGGAACAGGATCATGATGGCCCCGGCGTAGACCAGAATCTGGACGGCCCCGATGAACGCCGCGTTGAGCGTCAGGTACAGCCCCGCGATGGCGATCATGCCCATCACCATCCAGAGCGAGCTCGCGATCGGGCTGCGCGAGATGAGCATCCCGAGCCCGCCGGAGACGGCGAGCACGGCGAAGACGAAAAACAGGAACGGCTCGAGCATCGGGGTGCCAGGGGTCGGGGCGCGGGCGCCGGTGGTCGCGGAAGATACCGGCCCGGTGCGGATGGGACCAACCGCCGGGCCCGCCTCGGGGAAAGGATGGGTGAAGAGGGCTGCCGGATCATTCCGCCGCGCGCCGCCCGTCACACCAGACGCGCCCGCCGGCCCGGCTATCTTCGCCGCGATGGACGCCTCTCCCCTCCCCGACCCCCTCGACGACGTCCCGGCCGATGCGCCGGCCGGCGTCCCGGCGACGACGCGCAAGACGCCCATCTGGCGCGTCGTGCTGCCCGTCGCGATCAGCCTCGGCGCGCTCGCGGCCGTCTTCCGCGGCACCTACCACCCGGGCGCGTTCGCGCTCGTGGCGCGGCACTTCCGGCCGGACCTGTTCGCGCTCGCCGTCGCCGGGCTCGGGCTGCAGTTTCTGGCCGGCGGGATGCGCCTCCGCCACGTCTCCGGCGGCACGCTGAGCGCGCGCGCGGGCGTCCGCGGCCAGATCACGTGGGACTTCATGTCGGCCCTGGCGCCGCCGGCCGTCGGCGGCGCGCCGTTCGCCGCCCTGTTCGTCTCGCGCGAGAACGCGCTGCCGTACGGGCAGGTGACGGCCGTGATGCTGTTCACGATGCTCATGGACCAGCTGTGGTTCGCCATCGCCATCGTCGGGATGTACATCGCCGCGATCTGGCTGCCCGTCTTCCCGACCGGCTTGGGCGCGGCGGGCGTCGGGACGGTCGCGACGTACCTCGGCGGGCTGCTCGTCTACATCTCGTTCTTCGCCTACGCGACGCTCGTCCGCCCCGAGCTCATCGAGACCGTCGCCGGCTTCGTCGTGCGGCTGCCGTTCCTGCGGCGCTTCGAGACGTCCGTGCGCCGCGAGACGCGCCGCCTGGGGCAGCAGGCGCGGCGGCTGCGCCACAAGCCGCTGAAGTTCTACCTCGTCGGCATCGGCTACACGGCGCTGTACTGGATCGCCCGCTACGGCATCCTGCTGATGGTCGCGCTGAGCTTCGTCGCCGACGTGCCCGAGACGGCCGCCAACTTCCCCGAGTACGGCTCATTCCGGGCCACGCTCTACGTCATCCGGTCGGCCGGCCTCTGGCTCGCCGGCCTCATCATGCCGACGCCGGGCGGCGCGGGCGGCATCGAGGCCCTCGCGGTTCTCTACCTCGGCCCGCTCCTGCCGGAGGGCTTCATCGGGCCCGTCCTGATCGTGTGGCGCATGCTCACGTACTACTTCGTGCTCGGCGTCGGGCTCGTCGTCGCCGGGCACGTGCTGAAGCAGATGCTGCGCGGCGAGTCGCCCCCGCCGATCCTCGACCCGGACGACCCCGAGGACGCGGCGGCGAGCGGTGCGATGCTCGCGGGGCCGGTCGCGGTCGTGTCCGGTGAGCGGCCGTGAACGAGCGCCGGAGCGTCGACGAGCGGCGGGCCGAGGCGGCGCGCTACGACGTGCGCGGGCTGCACCCGAACGTGCGGCTCGGGTCGGCGAGCGACCGCTCGGCCGGCTGGATCGACCAGATCTACCCGCGCGACGTGTGGGCCGGCGAGGTGACGTCCAAGCCCAAGCGCGTCGGCAACGCCACGCTGGACGACCGGACGCTGCCGATCGCCTCCGCCGAGGACTACTTCCTGCACTTCCCCGACCTCGAGATCGACTTCACGTATTACCGGCCCCTCCTCGAGCCGTCGATGAAGCCGTCGCCGGGCCTGTTCCAGCTCCAGCAGTACGCCGACGTCGCGCCGCCCTCGGCCCGCTTCCTGCTCAAGGCGCCGCAGCAGTTTCTCGCTCGCCGCGTCCGCCGGACCGTCGAGGGCTGCGTGCAGTATGTCGAGAACCCGGACTTCCTCGACGCCGAGGCCTTCGAGGCACGCTTTCTCGCGCCCGCCCGCAACGCGCTCGGATTCAAGCTCGCCGGCGTCATCGCGGAGCAGCCGTACGAGCGGGCCCGCGAGAGCCCCGAGCCCGACGCGTTCGTGGCCGAGATGGACCGGTTCGTCCGCGACCTGCCGTCCGGGCCTCCGGGCGCGCCGGGCGGCGTCCCGCTCCACGTCGAGATCCGCTCCGGCCACCTGCTCTCGCCCGCCTACCTCGACTGGCTCGCCGAGAAACAACTCGGCTTCTGCTTCTCGCACTGGCAGTGGCTCCCGACGCTCGGCGACCAGTGGCGGCTCGCCGGCGAGCGCTTCACGTCCGGCTCGGGCGAGGCCATCGTGCGCCTCATGCAGCCGCGCGACATGACGTTCGACGACTCGTTCCGCCTCGCCTACCCCTTCGACGCGCCCGTTCCCGAGCTCTCGGAGACGGGCCCGGCGCGGCGCATGATCGACGAGGCCGTCGCGCTGATGTACCAGGCCATCTCAGCCGACGTCACGCTGCACGTCGTCGGCAACAACCGCGCATGGGGCAACACGCCGGACCTCGCGCGGACGCTGGCAAACCGCTTTCTCGACTTCGCGGACCGACGCGGCACGTGAGCGAGACGAGTTGGAATCGCGATGTCCCCAAACCCACCGCCATCCCGAGCGTGTCGAGGGATCTGTGACGAGCACAACCCTGAGGGTCAGCGCGCTGTTGGACCGCATCGCGCGGCAGAGATCCTTCGACAGGCTCAGGATGACGGTGTGGCTGCGTTTCCGCTTCGCCAAGCAGCTTCTCGACGTCGGTCTTGACTACGCCGCAGCAGGCGGGAAGAGCGAGTAGATGGTCGCCTGCGGACGCTCGGCCGGGCGGTCCGCTTCGGGACGATCTGCGGGGACGTCCTCGGGCAGCGGGTGGGCCTCGTAGCGCTCGGCGGCCATCATCTGCGCGACCTGGCGGCCGACGCGGCGCGCGCGGCGGCGGGCCGAGCGGTTCAGGATCGAGTTGAGCTGGAGGCGGATCGCCTCGACCGTCCGCGGCCCGACGCCCGCCATCGCGGCGAGGCGGCCGTCGTGGGCGGCGCGCTCGAGCTCGGCGAGCGAGCGGACGCCCTGCTCGTCGACCAGACGCACTGCCAGGCGGTGGCCCACGGACGGCAGCGTCTCGAGCAGCGCGACGGGGTCGGACGCCGAGAGCAGGCGGTCGCGCAGGCCGATGCGGCCGCTCTCGACGTACTGCGCGAGGTGCCCGGCGAGGCTCACGCCGACGCCCGGCAGGGCCGTCAGGGCGTCCTTGCCGCCGTCGCCGTAGATCGTGGCGACGGGCACGTCGAGCGCGCGGATCGTGCCGGCGGCCTGCAGGTAGGCCTGCACGCGGTACGGGTTGTGCTCGCCGCGGCGGACGAGCAACTCAGCCATCTGTTCGAGCGCCTCGGCGAGCTCGACGTTGGTCGGTCCGATCTGGGGCATGGGTGCGGGGGGTGGATCTGCGCCAAGATCCGACCCGGCAGTGCCACCGCTCTGTCACCCGCAAACTGCCCGATTCAACCCCTCAGGCCTGATCTGCTCACGGCGTCGCCGCTGCCGCGGCAGCGGTTGCTGCAGCCACAGCGGCGGCGGTTGCCGCATCCACAGCTTCGGCGGCGCGAAGGCCAGCGTAGGCGCGGTCGTAGTCGGCCTGTGCGTCCGTCAGCACCGGGCTCTGCGGGAAGAGCGACGTGAGTTGGGCGTAGAGGCGCAGCGCCTCTCGGTAGCGCTCGGTCTGGCGCGCCGGGACGCTGTTGGCGGCGAAGCGGACCTGCGACCGGACGGCTCCGGCGAGGGCGTCGTCGGCATACGGGCTGCCGGGATACGTCGCGAGCAGCGTCTGGTAGGACAACACGGCGGCCTCGAAGAGGTCGCGGCGCTCGTAGAGACGGCCCTCCTCGTACTGCTTGTGCGCGAGCTTGTCGCGCAGCGTGGCGGCGAGCGCCTGGACCTCGGTCGCGTGCGCGCCGGCCGGGTACTGGATCAGGAACGCGTCGATGTACTGGAGCGCCGTCTTGGTGTCCGTCTGGTCGAGCTCGTACGTCGGGCTGAGCGCGGCGTAGGCGAGGATGCGCTCGTAGGAGGCGTCCTCGACGCGGGCGTCGGTGCGGTAGAGGTCGATGAAGCGCGTGAACTCGGCCCCGGCGATGAGGTACTGCTTCGTGCCGGCGTAGGCCCGCGCGATGCCGAGCTGGGCGTCGTCGGCGTACTCGCCCGTGCGGCCGAAGTCCAGCGTCGTCCGGTAGAGCTCGACCGCGCGGTCGTA
The DNA here is from genome assembly GCA_038233965.1 of Rhodothermales bacterium. GTDB lineage: Bacteria > Bacteroidota > Rhodothermia > Rhodothermales > Rubricoccaceae > DASVSE01. The sequence goes on from JBBSUZ010000159.1 coordinate 5,995, forward strand.
CTTGCGGCGCGCGAGCGCGTCCTCGGCCCGCGTGAACGCCTCGTCGGCCGAGTTGGCCGTCACGGCCCCGCCGCTGCAGCCCGGCGCGACCGTGCAGCGGAGGACGAGGGCGGCGAGAGTCGGACGAAACGGCATCGGGAGCGCGGAGGGCGGCAGGGAATCCGGGCCAACGGGACCCGGACTGGCTTATGGCCGCCCAAGGTCGCCCCCGGACGTGCCCCGGCGCGCCGGGCGCCGCCGGTCTCACCGCGTATTCGAGCGGCCAGACGTCGCGCGCACGGACGTCACGGGCAGACGTCGCATCGAGCGGCACCCAGGAAGGTCCTGGTCGCGGACGTCACCCACACGATTGACGGGGCGACGGGGCGACGTCAACCGCGCTCAACTTCGATGTCAACCGCCCCCATCCAATCTTGTCATCCTGCGCCGAAGGCCGGCGCAGCCCACTCGTTTCAGGATCTGCAGCTCATCGGACGTCCGGCGAAGCCGAAAGGCAGATCCTGAAACACGTTCACGATGACACATTATCGTTGTTATGACGGATCAAGTGGATCTACTTAAGCTGACACCTCTCAACCTCACTCGATCAGGACGGCGGCGTCGCCTCGGTAACCGAGGATGAAGAGGGCCTCGTTGACCTGCTGGCCGCCGAAGCTGAAGCGGTGCGCGATGCCCTGGAAGGCCGGCGCGGCGCGGATGCGGTCCGCGAGTTCGCCCTCACCCTCGAGGTTGGCGAGCAGCATCCGCGTGACGTCGTAGCCGATGAGCGCGAGGCGGTCCGGGCCGATGCCCGAGAGCTCGCGGTAGCGGCGGCCGAAGGCGTCCGACGCGCCGGGCGCGACGAAGAAGTCCTGGCCGAAGACGGCGTTGAGGCGGCCGGCGCGCTCGCGGCTCGTCGTGATGCCCTCCCACTCGGTGTTGCCGACCGGGCGCGGCGCTCCGCGGACGGCCTCGAGCGCGCGGACGGCGTCGGCGATGTGCTCGGGCGCCGTCGCGCCGGTGACGGGCAGGTAGACGGCCTGGACGGCGGTGAGCGCGGGCACGCCGACGCGGCGGTCGAGGTCGGCCCAGTCGTCGGGCGAGTCCAGCTGGCGCTCGAAGCCGACGGTCGCGCCGAGGCGGCGGGCCTCGGCGGCGAAGGCCGCGCCGTCGACCTCGCCCGGCGTCCCGTCTTCGGTGACGACGCCGACGCGGCGCGCGCCCATCCGCTGGACGGTGTAGCGGGCCATCGCGCGGCCGCGCGCCGAGAACGTCGGGTTGGCCTGGAAGGCGAAGCGCCGGCCCTGCGAGACGGCGTCGTCGGTGGCGAGCGGGGCGATGAGGACGATGCCTGCGGCCTCAGCGCGGGCGGCGGCCGGCCCGGCCTCGTCCGAGAACAGCGGCCCGACGACGGCGTCGGCGCCGGCGTCGACGGCTGCACCGACGGCGTCGCTCGCGGCGGGGCCGTTGCCGCCCGAGTCGCGGAAGACGAGGCGGACCTGCCGGCGCGGCGCGC
>JBBSUZ010000160.1:0-7477 GCA_038233965.1 Rhodothermales bacterium
CCCGGCGCGGCAAGGCGCTCGGCTTCTCGGGCAAGTGGTGCATCCACCCGAGCCAGATCGCGCTCGCCCACACCGCGTACGCCGCCACCGAAGAGGAGATCCGGATGGCCCGCGCCATCCTCGAGGCCTACGCCCGCGCGACGAGCACCTACCTCGTCGACCGCGTCATCCCGATGCTGCCCGAGGCGCTCTCGAACGGCGTCTGCTCGCTGCGCCCGCGCGAGGACAAGCTGACGTACTCGTGCATCATGACCGTCGAGCCCGACGGCGAGGTGTCGGGTTACGAGATCGCCGAGACCGTCATCCACTCCGTCCACCGTTTCTCCTATGAAGGCGCGCAGGCCGTGCTCGACGGCGGCACGCCCGAGGCCACGGTCGGCATCACCGCGGACGAGCTGACCGCGGAAGTGCTCCGCGCAGGCCGTCTCGCCGAGGTTCTCACCGCGAAGCGGATGGGCGAGGGCGCGATCGACTTCGACGTCCCCGAGGTCCGCGTCCGCCTCGACGACGAGGGCACGCCGGTCGAGATCGTCACCAAGGAGCGGATGGCGGCCAACCGGCTCATCGAGGAGTTCATGCTGCTCGCCAACCGCGCCGTCGCCGAGTGGGCGGCCGAGCACGACCGGGCGCTGCTCTACCGCGTCCACGACGCGCCGGACCGCGAGCGCATCACGGCGCTGGCGGACTACGTGCGGCCGTTCGGGCACACGCTGAAGCAGACCGAGGGCCACGTCGAGCGGAGTGCACTCAACGCGCTCTTGCGCGACATCAAGGGCTCGCCCGAGGCGCCGGTGATCGAGCAGGCGGCCGTCCGCGCGATGTCCAAGGCCGTCTACTCGCCCCACAACATCGGCCACTTCGGCCTCGGCTTCGCCGACTACGCCCACTTCACGAGCCCGATCCGCCGCTACCCGGACCTCATCGACCACCGCCTGCTGAAGGCGTACCACGCCGGCGCGCCGTCGGCCGACATCGAAACGCTCGAGGTGCAGGGCCGGCACACGTCGGACCGTGAGAAGGAGGCGACCGAAGCCGAGCGCGAGTCGGTCAAGCTCAAGCAGGTCGAGTACGCCGCGCAGCACGTCGGCGAGAGCTTCGACGGCGTCGTCGTCGGGGTGACCAACTTCGGCGTCTTCGTGCAGCTCGCGGACCTGCTCGTCGAGGGCCTCGTGCACGTCCGCGAGATGGAAGGCGACTTCTGGGAGTACGACCCGAAGCGGTTCGCGCTCGTCGGGCGCAGCACCGGCCGCCGCATCCGCGCGGGCGACGCCTGCCGCGTCAAGCTCGTCTCGGCCGAGGTCGCGAGCCGCCGCGTGGACCTCGTCTTCGAGACGTGGCCCGGCGGCGACCACGCCCCGCAGCAGCCTGTCCGCACCGCCAAAGACAAAGCCGTCCGGACGAAGGCGAAGGGCCGCAAGCCGACGGGCAAGAAGGGCGGCAAGACGCGCTGAGGCGCCCGTCCACCCCGTGACCTCTCCGCCGGTGCCTGCCCGTGCGCGTCTCGTACATCCTCCCGCTGCGCGCTGAGCACTCGCTCGCCGCGGCCGACCTCACGCCGTACCTCGCCGCGACCGCGCGTCTCGCCGAGGTCCTCGTCGTGGACGGTTCCGCGCCCGACGTGTTCGCCGCGCACGCGGCGGCGTGGGGCGCGTTCGTCCGCCACCTGCCCGTCGATGCGGACCTCGCGACGCCGATGGGCAAGGTCGGCGGCGTCCTGACGGGCATTCGCCACGCGACGCACGAGCGCGCCATCATCGCCGACGACGACGTCCGCTACGATGCGGCCGGGCTCGAGGCCGTCGCCCGTCTGCTGGACGATGCCCACGTCGTGCGCCCGCAGAACGTCTTCCGGCCGCTGCCGTGGCACGCGCGCTGGGACACGGCGCGGACGCTGCTCAACCGCGCGACGGGCGGCGACTGGCCGGGCACGCTCGGCGTGCGCCGCTCGGCGCTCGTCGCGACGGGCGGCTATGACGGGCGGGCGCTGTTCGAGAACCTCGAGCTCGTCCGCACGGTCGTCGCCGCGGGCGGGACGGAGCGTGTCGCGCTGGACGTGTTCGTGGAGCGGCGGCCACCCGAGACGCCGCACTTTCTGGGGCAGCGCGTGCGGCAGGCGTACGACGAACTCGCCCGCCCGCGGCGCCTCGCCGTTCAGCTCGCGCTCTTGCCAGCCGTCGCGTGGGCCGTCGCAGGGCGGCGGTGGCGGGTGCTCGGCGCGGGCGTCGCCGCATCGGTCGCGCTCGCCGAGGTAGGGCGGCGGCGGGGCGGCGTCCGCTACGGCGGGCGCGTGCTGAACCTCGCCGCGACGCCGATGCGCACGCTCCGCCGGCGTCACGCCGGGTCCATCACGGCGACGTCGATGGGCTTGAACGAGCCGTTGTTCGAGAGCTCTGCCGAGCAGGCCGTGACACCGACGACGAGGTCCATCTCGGCGCGCAGCAGCAGGTAGTCGCCAGGCTTGGAGCGCGGCGGGCCGATCGTCAGCTCCCCGTCTGGCCCGACCTCGACGTTCATGAACACGTTGAGCGTGGTCGGGATGGCGTCGGGCGGGATGCCGAAGGGCGCGAGGCTGGCGACGAGGTTGCCGAAGCAGCTCGGCCGCGGCGTCTCGTCGCCGTAGATGATCCGGAAGGTATCCGGCGAGCACGGCGTGAGCAGGAAGTCGTGCCGCCCGACCGTGTCCTCGACGACCGTCCACATAGGCCGGCTGCGGTTGGAGTAGAGCGTGTGACCGGCCGTGAGGTAGATCGTGTTGGCGTAATCGATGGTGCGGCCCGACGAAAGCCACTCGGCGCGGTCGTCGGCGGCGAAGCTCGTCAGGTCTGAAACCTGCTCGCCGAGCGGGTCCGTGATGCGGACGAGCTGGCCCCGCGCGACGGTGAAGCCGCAGCCGGTGCGCGGCTCGAGATGGAACGTCTGGATGGTCGTCATGGGCGGTGGAAAGGGCAGCGCCACGCGTCGCCCGTCGCGCCGCCGGCGTACTGGCGGGCGTCGGAGCGCTCGCCGAAGTCGCTGAGGTTGGGGTTGAGGCTGCCCTGGAGGGCGACCTCGCGGTCGCGGATGGCGTCGCGGAGGCTGCCGTAGCGGCCGTCGGTGCGGAGGCGGGCGAACTGGGCGTGCGGGTTGAACGCGAGCGCTGGGTACGCGAAGCGCCGCGCCTGCCGCGCGCTGTGCGGGTGCATCCCGACGACGAAGAACGCGACGCCGGCGACGCTGAACGAGAATCGTGGGTCGTCCGGGTCGTCGCTCACGGCCGGGTCCCACGGCGCGACGTCGGCGTCGGCGAGGCGCTGGAGCTGGTCCCAGAGTCGCGCCTCGAAGGCGGCCTCGTCGGCCGGCGGGTCCGCTGGAAAGATGGCGACGAACGTGGCGAAGTCGTCGGCTGCGGCCGGGCTCGCGGCGAAAGCGGCGAGGTCTCGGACGAGGGCTGCCGTCGCGGCGCCGGAGCCGAGCGCCGGGTACACCTCGACGCGGTGGCTCGGGCGGTTCATGGCCGCGCGCGCGCCGAGGCACGAGAACGCCTCGCCGGCGACGAACGCGGCGAACGCGGCGCGGATGGCGTCGGGCGGCTCAGGCATCGGGGCGGCGGCGCGCGAAGCGGGTGCGGACGGGTTCGGGGATCGTCTTGACGAGCCAGCCCGGGCTGAACAGCACCTCGACCCAGCTCGGGTCGAAGCGCAGGTCGAGGCCGTCCACGTCGATGCCGAGCGCTGCGAGCTGGGTGCGCGGGCGCGGGCTGCTCGCGAACGCGAGCACGTGGCCATCGGGGACGCGGCCGGCGGCGAGCGCGCGCGCGTGGGCGTCGGCGCGGGCGCGCCAGAGCGGGAGCCAGCCGCCGTCGGGGCGCTCGCCGAGGCCGTCCGGGGCGACGCCGAGGTGGCGGGCCCAGAGCGTCTTCCGCAGGTCCGCGGCCGTCTCGGACCTGCCATCCGCCCCCGGCAGGAAGGCGAGGTTGAGGTCCATGTTGCGGACCGGCCGGAAGAGTCGGCGCAGCAGCCCGAGCGAGAAGTCGTCGCCATACGAGTCCAGCGAGACGCCGTCGAGGTTGGCCGTCCCGACCGTCGCCCAGGCGTCGTCTATGACGGCGACCTTGCTGTGGATGAAGAGCTGCGTGACCTCGGGGCGGTGCGGCGGGGCGAGGCCGCGAGCGGTCGCCCACAGCGAGAACACGCCCACGCGCGGGTGGCCCAGCAGGCCGGCCTCGGCGAGGCGGCGGTTCTGCCAGCCCCGGTAGGCCGTGATGTCGGGGTTCTGGTTGAGCACGAGGATCACCTCGAGTTCGGGGTTGGCCGCGAGCGCGTCGACGAGCGCGGCGCGGACCGGCCGCGAGCTGAAGTACTGGTTCTCGAGGTACACGAGGGACCGCGCGCCGCGGATGGCGTCGACGTAGGCGTCGAGGATCTCGGTCCGCCCGGGGTCCGTGGCCCCCAGGAGGCGCGGCGGGCGCGTCCGGAGCACGCGGACGGCCGTGTCGCCGGTCCCGCGGTGCTCCGGCAGTGTCTCGATCGGAGCCCGGGGCGCAGCGCGGGCCGGGCCCCGGTCGGAGGCGGCGTCCCACACGGCATCGAACCACGCCGCGAGGTCGGCCACGGCCGGGCCGGTGACACGAACCGACAGGTCGTGGATAGGGCGCCCGGCGAGGTCGTCCTCGGGCCGCCGCGGGTCCAGCGGCCGGTGCGCGCCGTCGTCCCAGTACCCGTTGACGAACGGTGAGCCGACGAGGAACGCCTCGGCATCGTCGACGAGGACGAGCTTGGCGTGGAGCAGGTTGGGAAAGTCCGAGACGCCGCGGACGTCCACGGCCGCGCCCGCAGCGGCGAAGTGGGCGCGCAGCGCGGGGACGGTGTTCATCAGGATGCTCCCGTTGAGAACCACGCGAACGTCTGCGCCGGCCGCCGCTGCGCCGGCGAGGGCGTCGACGAGGCGCTCGTCGGTGCCGTCGTCGCGGGCGGCCGAGCGGCAGTCCACGTCGAAGGCGAGCTGCGCGATGCGAACGGACTGGCGCGCGGCCCGGCACGCCTCGGCGATGCGGCCGAGCGCGTTCGCGCTGTCGAGCAGCGGCTCGGCGACGTTGCCGCGCGTGGCCGCCGGCCCCCCGCGCGCTGCCGCGGGCGCGGGCGCGCTGGCCGGGCTCGCCTCGGGTAGGCGCGCTTCAGACGGGCGCGTCTCCAGCCGCCCGACGGCACCAAGCGCCACGACGCCGACGAGCGCTTCGGTCGCCATCAGCCACACCCGCGACGCCGCCGCGACGACGAGACCCACGCTGGCCGGCCACACCGGCACGAGCAGGCCCACCAGCGCTGCCTCGCGCACGCCGACACCACCCGGGGCGAACACGGCCGCGAAGCCGGCCACGAACGACAGGGCGTGCGCGCCGACGAGCCGCGGCACGTCTGCCAGACCGACCGGCACGAGCGCGGACGCGAAGAGCGCGAACGCGAGCCCGTATCCGGCCCACACCGCGGCGTGGAGCGCGACGAGCGTCGCGCCGTCAGCCCATCCGCCCGTCCAGTGCGGCACGTCGCGGCGCGCGAGGCCACCGCCGAGCGCGAGCACACGGTTGAGCACGGCCGGGTGCGCCAGCCCACCGACGGCCACGGCTGCGGCGGCTGCGAGCGGGCCCCACCCGCCGAGAAGGCCGGCCACGGCGAGCGCGCCGAGCACGGTAAACGCCCCGTGGAGCACGAACGCGGCCGAGAGCGCAACGGGGGCGACGCCCAGGCGCGACGCCTGCGTCGCCGTGGTTACGAGCGGCCAGATGCTGCCCGGGATGTACTTCGCCAGCGTCGTCCGCACCCAGACGCGAAGCAGTGCGCCGAGCGGGACGTGCACGCGCACGCCGCCCGTGTCTGCAAAGCGGGACAGCGCGCGCCCCCACAGCGCGACGCTGCCGACGACGAGCGAGGCTTCGAGGGCGCTCGCCGCGAGCAGTCGGCCCGGCCGGACGGACCAGGTCACGGCGCGGATGGCGGACACGTCGCGCATAGCCACAGCGACCATCGCTGCGCCGGCGGCGGCCAGCAGCGCAGCACTCCCCCACCGGCGTACCGGAGCGGACAGGAAGCCGTCGGTCTGAAGAGCAAGGGGCGAGACGGAGGCAGGCGGCATGCAGCGGGGGTTCGAGAGACCGGACCCGCGGCACGGGTCAAACACCGCGCCACAGTAAATCCGGCGCGCGTCAGGAAGTCCCCGAGCCTGCACACCACCGGCCGCGGGGCCGCGTCGCGCTCAGCCCGCTGGCGCGTCGTCCGTTCGGCGCGCCTCGCCGGCGCGGATCTCGCGCTCCAGAAACAGGTTGAGCAACGTCCGCAGGAGCACGATGGCCCCGAGCGTCAGGATGTCCGCCCGCGTCGGCGCGACGGCCGTGCGCAGGATGTCCGACGCCAGCGTGAACTCGATGCCGAGCGCGAGCACGCGCCCGAGCCGCAGCCGGATCGACTCGGCGGCGTCGACGTGCTCGGCCTTCCGCCCGACGAGGCGGATGGTGTAAGAGCCGGCAGCATGGATGACCCCCCACCCGATCACGAGCGCCGCTGCGACCTCGGCTCCGGCCGCGAGCCACCCGACGAGCACGCGCAGCGGCCCCTCGAACGGTGAGCTCCCGGCCGCCTCGACCGGCGGCACGGACCCGACGTTGACGCTCAGCAGCACCACGAGCCCGGCGATGAGGCCGAGCGCGAGCACGACCTCGGGCCAGTCGCCCGGCCGGCCGTGCGGGCGCTGCCCGGTCGGTCTGGGGTCGGCCGGATCGGTCACGCTAGGCGCCGATGCTCTCGCGGTACGCGTCGGCCGACATCAGGGCCTCGACGTCGGCGGCGTTGGCCGGGCGGAGCTTGACCATCCAGCCGTCGCCGTACGGGTCGGTGTTGACCGACTCCGGCGCGCCGTCGAGCGCGTCGTTGATCGCCTCGACCGTGCCCGCGACGGGCGCGAAGAGCTCCGAGACTGTCTTGACCGCCTCGACGGTCCCGAACGGCGCCTCGGCCTCGACCTCGGACCCGACCGGGTGGATCTCGACGAACACGATGTCCCCGAGCTCGCCCTGCGCATAGTCCGTGATGCCGATGGTGGCGAGGCCGTCGTCGTCCATCCGGACCCACTCGTGGTCCTTGGTGTAGCGGCAGTCGGAGGGGAGAGTCATTGGGGATGCGGGAGGTGGGATTCGGGATGTGGGATACGCAGACGTCACGGAATGGAGTCTGCCCATCCCACATGGCACATCCCGTATCCCTTTACGCCTCCGGCTTGAGCTCGAAGGTCTCGATGAACTTGGTGTCGAAGTCGCCGGCGCGGAAGCGGTCGTCCAGCATGAGCTGCTTGTGGAACGGGACCGTCGTGCGGATGCCCTCGACGACGAACTCGTCGAGCGCGCGGCGCATCTTCTCGATGGCCCGCTCGCGCGTCGCGTCGCGGACGATGAGCTTGGCGATCATCGAGTCGTAGGTCGGCGGGACGGTGTAGCCGGCGAAGACGTGCG
>JBBSUZ010000161.1:0-7437 GCA_038233965.1 Rhodothermales bacterium
CGGGCGTCAGGCCGAGGCGCTCCATCGCGGCGAGCGTCGTCGTCATCACGCCGCGGCCGGTCGCCTCGCGGCGGCCCTGCGAGCCGCCGATAAGGATCGGCTTGCCCGTGACAACGGCCGTCTCCGTGCGGCGGACGTGCATCGAGTACGTGTCCAAGATCCACGCCATCGTCTGCTCGTTCGTGTTCATGTCCGGCGCCGGGATGTCCTTCTCCGGGCCGAACACGTCCATGAGGTTGGCGGTGTAGCGCCGCGTGAGGCGCTCGAGCTCGCCCGCCGACATCGTGGACGGGTCGCAGGTGATGCCGCCCTTGGCGCCGCCGAAGGGCACGCCGACGACGGCGCACTTCCACGTCATCCAGGCTGCGAGCGCCTTGACCTCGTCGAGGTGGACGTCCATCGCGTAGCGGATGCCGCCCTTCGAGGGCCCGAGGACCTCGTTGTGGATCACGCGGAAGCCCTCGAAGACCTTGAGCTCGCCGTTGTCCATCGTCACCGGGATGGACGTGATGTGGATGCGGGACGTGCTGCGGAGGTACTCGTAGAGACCGGTGTCGAGCTCGACGAGCTCGGCCGCGGTGTCGAAGCGCTCCATCATGTCCTGGAACGGGTTGTCCTTGTCGATGTGGGGCGTGGGCTCCTGGTAGACGGCGCGGCTGTGCGCGTCGCGCTTGAAGGCGGTAGGCATTGCGACCCGAAGGGCAGGTGGAAGTCAGAGGGTGTGGACGACGCGGCGAACGTACGCATCCGGTGCGGAGAGACCGCCGGCAGGCGTCCGGAATCGGGGCAGATAGCGTCAAGAAGGCCCCGGAAGCGCTTCCGAATTTTCGGTGTACGGCGTCCGGGCGAGCCCGCAAAGTGCGTGCCGCGCGAGCGTCGGACGATCCGGCCGACAGCGTGCCGGAGACGTATCCTTCCGGGCCTGCCAGCCCTCCCGACGCCTATGCGCTGCCTCGCTCTCGCGGGTCTCCTGCTCGCGACCGCCTTCGCGTCATCGGCGCAGCCCGCCCGGCTCCCGTTCGCCCGTCCGACGGCGGGCTACACGGACGACATCCACCCGATCGGCTGGTCCGCCGACGGCGAGCGCGTCGCCTTCCTGTACCGTCTCTCGGGCGGCGGCGCGACGGGCTCGCGCTACGCGCTCCGCGTCCAGGATCTGACGACGGACCGGCTCGTCGCCGACGAGATACTGACGTCGGACGAGCCGGACGGTGAGCCGCGCCTCGCGACGGTCTGGCGGACCCAGCAGCGCCGCATCCGTGCGACGCTGCGCCAGCACGGCATTCGTCCGTCCACCGTGCGGATGAGCCGGCTGCCGCTCACGGGCACCGGGGGACCGTACCGCACGTCGGTCGAGACGCAGCGCAGTGGAGGGCGTACGACGTCGTACACGGTCACGATGCGCAACGGGCGCGGCCGGACCAAGACGCTCGGCTCCGAGTCGTTCGGCAGCTACTCCTCACCGACGAGCATCCGCGTTCTCGGCGCGCTCCGGGCTCCGGCGGGCGAACGCGTCGCCATCCTCGTCGAGGTGTCTGAGCCGGGCTACGAGGCCGAGGGCGCACGCCGCTACCGGCTCTACGGCGCGCGGATCGGCGCACGATTCTGATGACCCGTCAGCGCCTGATCGATCTCGCCGGGCTCCACCGCCGCCGCGGCCGCGACACGCACGGCGCGTTCCTCGTCGAGGGCGTCCGCTCGGTCGAGGCCGCGCTCGACGCCGGCGCGCCGCTCGTCGAGATCGTGGTCGCGGACGACGCGGCGGACGGGCCGCGCATCGCCGCACTCGTGGCCCGAGCGGGCGTCCCCGTCGCGGTCGTGCCCGCCCGCGACGTCGCGCGCATCTCGGACGCGCAGGCGTCGCAGGGCGTCGTCGCCGTCGCCGACCGCATCGTCACCGACGACGTGGCCGCGCTCGCAGACGTCCGGACCGTCGTGCTGCTCGACGGCGTGCAGGACCCGGGCAACGTCGGCGCCGTGATCCGATCCGCTGCATGGTTCGGCATCGACGCCGTCGTCGTCGACGCGAAGACGGCGGACCCGGAGGGGCCGAAGGCGGTCCGGGCCTCGATGGGCGGGCTCTGGGACGTCGCGATCATTCGCGTCCCGACGCTGGACGACTCGCTGGACGTCCTCGCCGGCGCGGGCGCCGCGCTGTGGGGCGCGGACATGGGCGGGACGGACGCGTCGGCATGGTCGCCTCCTGAGCGGACGGCGCTCGTGCTCGGCTCCGAGGCCCACGGCCTCTCGCCGGACGTCGCCGGGCGCCTCGACGGGCGCGTCACGATCGCGCGGCACGGGCGGGCCGGGACGCGCGCGGGCGTGGAATCGCTCAACGTCGTCGTCGCGGCCGGCATTCTGCTCCACGCGTGGCGCGGGTGACGACGTTCTAGGCCTTGTGCGGAAAGCCGGGCAACGCCTCAAGCGCCGACCTCAAGCCTGTCCGACCCGTCCGCAATAGCTCGTTTCGGCCGGTCGGATGCTGGTTCCGCGCGACGGCGGGAGAGACCTTCACCGCGTCACGCAGGCTTGCGCTTCTGATTGCACAGCGGACGCTGCCGCCCGCCCCGGACACTGGCACTCCCGACGACGCGGGAGGTGATTCGCCGACTCTGTCTTCCGAGGCAGGACGCCCCGGCAGGTCACTCTAAAATGCCCGCGGGGTTCAGTCTTGACGCGGTATTGTACTGGCCCTCAGAACAGCTTCGATGTCACGCCTTCTGGCCATTCTGCTCGCGCTCGTCTCGCTTACCGCGTCTGCCCAACCCTCGGCGCTTGGCGTCGTCTCCCCGGTCCAGGAGGCACGCCTCGTACCGCTCGCTGCGGAGGGGGCTGGACTCTCCTACGAATTCGGGTTTGCGGTCGCCTGTTCTGGCGACCGCGCAATCGTCGGGGCGGTCAGCGAGAATGCCGGCGATTCGGCAGCGGGCGCGGCTTACGTGTATATCCGCACGGCTGACGGCTGGCAGCAGGAAGCGCGGCTTGTGGCACCGGACGGGCCGGATTACTACGGCTTCTTCGGCTTTTCTGTCGCCCTCTTGGGCGACCGTGCGTTCGTCACGGACCAAGCCTACAGACGTAACTTTCGCTACCGGGGCGCCGTCCATGTGATTCGTGCGCTCGGGTGGAACATGGGCGCACGAGGCTACGCTGCGGGATCCAGACCCGAGTCCGCTCTGGCTCTTCGGCCGGTCGGTTTCTGCGTCGGGCAACCGGTTGCTCGTCGGATCGCTCAAAGAGGGCGGCCCGGGCTTCGATGGCGCAGCCCACATCTTTACCCGGTCGGGCACGACGTGGCAGCACGAAGCCACATTGCGGGCGAGCCCCGTCGTGCGGTATGACCATTTTGGAAGTTCCGTCTCGCTCTTGGGCGACCGGGCGCTCATCGGGGCGATCCGAGACGGCGGGTCCGGGGCTGACAGTGGGGCGGCCTATCTCTTCACGCAAGCGGGCGGCAGCTGGGTTCAGGAGGCGAGGCTCGCGCCTACGCGTCTCATCGCAGGAGACTCGTTCGGATGGTCCGTCTCGCTCGGCGAGGGCCGCGCGCTCGTCGGAGCGCCGGCTCGCCAGTCATCCTTTGATTCCTCGACCCGTGAGGGTGCCGCGTATAGCTTCGTCCCGGCACCGGACGGTACGTGGGCACTGGAGAGCTGGCTGGCGAGCACTGAGGGTCCCGGCAACAACGGTTTGGGCTACTCGGTGTCGCTGCTGGCCGACCAGATTCTCGTTGGGGCCCCGTTCGGCAGCGGGGCAGGACGCGCCCACCTCTTCTCGCGGGCTGGCGGCGCGTGGCAGCAAACTGACGTGGTCGTGGCGGCAGACAGTGCAGCCGGTGACAGGTTCGGCTCTGCAGTCGCGCTGTCCAACGGACGTGCGCTCATCGGTGCCGGTGGCGCAAACGTCGCGGATCGCCCCGGCGCAGGCGCGGCCTACGTGTTCTCCGGCGTCGGCCCGACGGGTCTGGACAGCGAACCGGCGGCACGCGTCTCGCTCTCTCCACCGTGGCCCAATCCGGTGACGCAACGCGCCGAACTCACGTTGGCCCTCGATCGCCCGCAGTATGTCCGCGCTGTGCTCATCGATGTGCTCGGTCGCGAGGTTGCCCTCCTTTACGAGGGCGAGGCCGTGGGCACGCTTGCGCTTCGGATCGACGGCGGCGGTCTCGCACCGGGCATGTATGTCGTCCGGGTCTCGGCGGCGGATGAGGTGCTCGCACGCCGGTTGACGGTGGCGCGCTAGGCCTTGTGCGGAAAGCCGGGCAACGCCTCAAACACTGACCTCAAGCCTGTCCGACCCGTCCGAAGTCGCTCGTTTCGGCCGGTCGGATCCGGCGCCTCCCGCCCTCGAATCGACTGCCTCGGGCTTTCCGCGCAGTGCCTAGACGTCCCCCCTCAGCGTCGATCAGTCGAACCAATCGATCCCGGCCGGCCGGCCCGTACCTTTCGGCGAACCGCCGCCGCCGCTTTGGAACTCCCGGGCCTCCAGGCCGACCCCGTCCTCATCCCGCGCGAGCAGCGCGCGGCCGTTGCGGAGCACACGACGCGGCTTCGCATCGGCATCCCGAGCGAGGCGCCCAACGGCGAGCGCCGCGTCGCGCTCGCGCCGTATGCGGCCGGGCTGCTCGTCGCCAACGGCCACGAGGTCCGCATCGAGGCCGGGGCCGGCGCCGCGTCGCAGTTCGCGGACCACGAGTACTCGGACGCCGGCTGCTCGGTCGTCCAGTCGCCGAGCGAGGTCTACGGCCAGTCGGACCTCATCGCCAAGGTCTTCCCCCCGCGGCCGGACGAGCTCGACCTTATGCAGGACCGCCAGGTGCTCCTCTCGGCGCTCCACCTCGGCGACCTCACCCCGACGACGCTCTCGCGCCTGATGGAGCTCCGCGTGACGGCCATCGGCTTCGAGTTCATCGCTGACCCCGACGGCTCGCTGCCCATCGTGCGCATGATGCACGAGATCTCGGGCTCGATGGCTGTCCAGACCGCCGCGCGCCTGCTCGAAAGCGGCACGCACCCGGACGGCCGCTTGGGCCGCGGGCTCATGCTCGGCGGCATCTCGGGCGTCCCGCCGGCCTCGGTCGTCATCCTCGGCGCGGGCGTCATCGGCGAGTGGGCGGCCCGCACCGCCATCGGCTTCGGCGCCCACACGGTCGTGCTCGACACCGACCTGCCGGCCCTTCGCCACATCGAGCACACGCTGGACCGCCGCGTCACGACGGCCATGGCCAACCCGCAGTACGTCCGCCAGGCCGTCGCCGGGGCGGACGTCGTCATCGGGGCCATGATGGCGCAGGGCCAGCGCTCGCCCGTCATCGTCACCGAGGATATGGTCGCGCGGATGCGCGCCGGCTCGGTCGTCGTGGACCTCGTGATCGACCAGGGCGGCTGCATCGAGACCTCGCGCCCGACCACGCCCGACGCGCCGACGTTCGTCGCCCACGGCGTCGTGCACCACTGCGTGCCGAACCTGCCGTCGTCCGTCGCCCGGACGGCCACCTACGCGCTCTCGAACGCGCTCACGCCGTACCTGCTCGACATCGGCCACGCGGGCTCGGTCAACGACGCGCTCTGGACCAACGTCTCGCTCCGCTCGGGCACCTACGTCTACCGCCGGCACCTCACCAAGAAGTCGCTCGCGGCCATGTTCGGCATGCCGCACCGGGACATCGAGCTGCTCATCGCGTCGGGCATCGGCGGGTGACGCGCGCGGCTGCTCTGCTCGCCGTCCTGCTCGCGCTCGGCGGGTGCGACCTGCTTGGGCCGGGTAAGAACGTGACCGAGGTCTCAGGCGTCGTCATCGACGCGTCGCTGAACCAGCCGCTCGCCGGCCTCGGCGTCTCGCTGCGGACGGGCGGCTGGGCGGGCGGTACGGCCGTCGCCCGAGCCACGACGGACGCGCAGGGCCGCTACACGCTCCGCGGCGAATCGCACGGCACCCTCCAACTCGAGCTCAACGACGAGCCGTACAGCCCGCGCTACCACACCGCGATCCACTATCCGCGGCGCAGCCGCTCGACCTCGCGGACCGACAGCCTCTTCCAGACGGCCAAGCTGACGATTCTGGCCGAGACAAACCGCCCGCTCCGCAGCGGCGAGTGGTACACGATCAACGCGGGCTGCCTCACGGGCCCGGCCCCGATCATCACCGAGTGCATGCGCGGCAACGCCTGGAACCCGGTCACGCTGCGGGTCAAGCGCACGGGCCAGCTATACCGCGACACCGTCATCCCGGTCTACGTCCGCTCTGGCGAGGACAACGTGTTCACGGTCACCTGCTGAGCGGGCGGTAGCTGTTGGAACGGAGACTGCCGTGTGGCCGTGCAGGCAGGCACCCACCCGAACCGCTATGCCCCGCCTCGCCCTCCTCGCCGCCGCCCTGATGCTGAGCGCCTCCGCCTGCCAGACGTCCCAGCCCGCCGACGCCACCGACGGCTACGCCGGCGAGATGCGCCACCAGCACGACGGCGAGACGCCGACCGCCTCGGGCGCGACCGCCGGTGCCGAGACGCTGCCCGTGACGTCCGAGACCGTCACCTACGCTACGGTCGGCGGGCAGGCCGTGCGCGGGACGCTCGTGACGCCGCGCGGCGGCGCCCGCGACCTGCCCGGCCTCATCGTGATCCACGAGTGGTGGGGCCTCAACGACAACGTCCGCGCGATGGCCGCGCGCTACGCGAACGAGGGCTACGCCGTGCTCGCGGTCGACCTCTACGGCGGCCAGGCCGCGACGACGCCGGACGGGGCGATGGCGCTGATGCAGGCCGCCTTCGCCGCGCCGGACGGCCAGCGCGACAACCTCCGCCAGGCCTACGCCTTCCTGACGGCCCGCGGCGCGAGCAAGGTCGGCGCGCTCGGGTGGTGCTTCGGCGGCAACCGCGCGCTCGAGGCCGCGATCGCGCTCCCGACCGACCTCGACGCCACCGTCATCTTCTACGGCGGCAACCCGCCGTCCGACCCGGCCGCGCTGCGCGCGCTCCGCATGCCCGTCCTCGGCCTCTACGGCGGGGCCGACACGTCGATCCCGCAGACCGCCGTCGCCGCCTTCGACGCCGCGCTGACGCAGGCCGGCGTCCGCCACGAGTTCCACGTCTACCCCGGCGCGGGCCACGCCTTCGCCAACCCGTCCGGCCAGAGCTTCGACGCCGCCGCCGCGGCTGATTCGTGGACGCGCGCGACGGCCTTCCTAGCGGAGAACCTGAAGGGGTGAGGATTGAGAGGCTACACGGTTGAGAGGGAAGGGAAGGACCGGAGTGGGGATTGCATTCCCGCTCAACCTCTCAGAGGGCGTTGAGGATTATGGTAGCCGGTTCAGCATGAGCCGGGTCATCGCCAACTCGATCATCGCCTCGCTCGTCTCGGGCAGCGTCTCGTAGTCCTTCGACAGGCGCCGAAAGCCCTCGAACCACCCGAACGTCCGTTCCACGATCCACCGCTGCTTGAC
>JBBSUZ010000162.1:0-7381 GCA_038233965.1 Rhodothermales bacterium
CTTCGCCGGCCAGGGCGTCGTCGCCGAGACGCTCAACCTGAGCCAGCTCGAGGGCTACCGAACGGGCGGGACGGTCCACCTCGTCGTCAACAACCAGATCGGGTTCACGACGCTGCCGATGCACAGCCGGTCGTCGGCCTACGCGACCGACATCGCGCGCATGATCCAGGCGCCGATCTTCCACGTCAACGGCGACGACCCCGAGGCGTGCGTCCGCGTCGCGCGCCTCGCGTTCGACTACCGCCAGGCGTTCAACAAGGACATCGTGATCGACATGGTGTGCTACCGCAAGTACGGCCACAACGAGGGCGACGAGCCGGGCTACACGCAGCCGCTGATGTACGCCGAGATCGGGCAGCACCGCTCCGTCCGGAAGCTGTACCTCGAGCGCCTGCTGCGCCGCGGCGAGCTGACGCCCGAGGGCGCCGAGGCCGTCCTCGACGACTTCCGCCGCCACCTGGACCGCGCCTTCGAGGAGACGAAGGAGCTGGTCGCGCGCGACGTCGAGGTCGTCCCGCCCCCGCCGCCCGTCCCGACCGCGCCAACGGCCCCGACGACGGCCCCGCGCGACGTGCTCGAGCGCGTCGTGCAGACGCTCGAGACGATGCCCGAGGGCTTCGTCGTCCACCCGAAGCTCGGGCGCATCCTGTCCAAGCGCGGCGAGCAGTTCGAGAAGGGCCAGATCGACTGGGCCTTCGGCGAGGCCCTCGCCTTCGGGAGCCTGCTCGCCGAGGGCACGCGCGTCCGCCTGACGGGACAGGACTCGGGCCGCGGGACGTTCTCGCAGCGCCACGCGATTCTCTATGACCAGACCGATGGCCACGCCTACATCCCGCTGCGCCACATCCCGGGCGCGGACGGCGGATCGGGTGAGCAGGCCGGGTTCGAGGTCTACGACTCGCTCCTGAGCGAGTACGCCGCGCTCGGCTTCGAGTACGGCTACACCGTCGCCGACCCCGACGCGCTCGTGCTCTGGGAGGGCCAGTTCGGCGACTTCGTCAACGGCGCCCAGATCATGATCGACCAGTTCATCGCGTCCGCCGAGGCCAAGTGGGGCCAGACGTCGCGGCTGGTGATGCTGCTGCCGCACGGCTACGAGGGGCAGGGCCCCGAGCACTCGTCGGCCCGGCCCGAGCGCTTCCTGCAGCTCTGCGCCGAGGACAACATGGTCGTCGCCAACTACACGACGCCGGCGAACTACTTCCACGCGCTGCGCCTCCAGATGCGCCGGCCCGTCGCGAAGCCGCTCATCGTCATGACGCCGAAGAGCCTCCTGCGCCTGCCGCAGGCCGTCTCGTCGGTCACCGACTTCACGGACGTCGAGTACCAGCCGTTCATCGGCTCGGGCCAGGCCACGGCCGAGCGGCTCGTGCTGTGCACGGGCAAGGTCTACTACGACGTCATGAAGGCCCGCGAGGGCCTCGCCGACCCGGCGTCGGTCGCCGTCGCGCGCGTCGAGCAGCTCTACCCGGTCCCGGCGGATGCCGTGGCGGCGGAGATCGCCCGGTTCGCGGGCAAGCCCGTCGTCTGGCTCCAGGAGGAGCCGGCCAACATGGGCGCGTGGACGTTCGTGCAGCCGCGCCTCGACGCCCTGCTGCCGGACGGTCGCCGCGCGGAGTACGCCGGCCGCACGGCCGCGGCGAGCCCGGCGACGGGCTCGGCCAAGCGCCACGCCCGCGAGCAGGAGGCCCTCCTCAACGCCGCCCTCGGCACGGTCTCGCCCACGACGGACGAGGCGGCCGAGGACACGACGGTCCACTCGGCCCCGGTGTGAGCCGGGCGTACAGGGGGTTGACGTAACGCGAGAGGGCGCGCTCACCGAGCGCGCCCTCTCTGCGTGCACGCCGCCCGGCGGGAGCGGCATGACGTTCCGGCTTACTCGCCGGCCGTCGAGTCCGCACCCGGCGTGGCGCGCGGGGCCTGTCGGACGGGCGTCCGCGTCTCGGCCACGCGCACGACGTCGCCCTCCTCGAGGCCGGACTGGCCCGAGACGACGATCGACTCGCCGGTCCGGATGCCCGACAGCACGACGACACTCCGGCCCGATGTCGGGCCGAGCTCGACGGGGCGGCGCTGCGCCACCATCGCGCCGCCCGCCCCGGCCGTGGCGACGAACAGGGCCGTCGTGTCGCCGTCGCGCACGATGGCGTCCTGCGGGACCACGACGACGTTCTCGAGGATCTCGCGGGTCACGGCGAGCCGGACGACCATGGCCGGCTTGAGCGCGCCGTCGCTGTTGTCGACCTGGATTTCGACCGGGAACGTCCGCGTCTGTGGATCGACCGCGACGCCGACGAACGTCACGCGGCCGCCGCGCGGGCCACCCGCGCCGGACGTCGGCGTGACCTGGACGGTCGCGCCGACCTGGATCGCGCCGGCGTAGCGCTCGGGCACGCCGGCCTCGATCTTGACGGCCCCGCCCGAGACGATGCGCACGACGGGCATGCCCGGCGACGCGAGCTCGCCCGGGCCCTTGATGCGCTCCTGGATCACGCCCGCGAAGGGCGCCACGATGCGCGTGTTGCCGAGCTGCGTCTGCGCGCCGCGGACGACGGCGATGCTGCCCGTCTCGCCCGCGCGACTCGCGGACACGCCGGCGCGGGCCGCGATGACGCCCTGCTGGGCCGCGCGGAACTGGCCCTGCGCCTGCGCGATGCCGGCGTCGGCCGCGGCGACCTGCGACCGCGCCGCGGCGAGCTGCGTCTCGACGCCGCGGAACTCGAGCGCCGAGAGGATCGAGTCGCGGACGAGCGGCAGCTGGCGGCGGTACTGGTCCTGCGCGAGGTCCAGCTGCGCCTGGGCGCCGGTGCGCTGCGCCCGGGCCGCCCGCACGCCCGCCTCGGCGGTCGCGACCTGCGCCTGCGCGATGCCCGCCCGCGACTGCGCCACGCCGGCCTGCGCCTGCGCCACGCCGGCCTGCTGGCCCGTCGCGCGGACCTGCGCGACCACGCCGCCGGCGCGCACGGCCGTTCCCACGGCCGCGACGTACGTCAGCGTGCCCGGCACGTCGGGCGAGAGCGCGGCGTCGTTGTTCGTCGCGACGGTGCCCGTGAGGTCCACGACGTCCTCGAAGAGGCCCGGGTCGGCGACGAGTACCTCGACGGCCGGAGCCGTCGCGGTCGAGTCGGCCACCGTGACGTTGACGTCGGGCTTGCCGCCGCCGCAGGCGGAGAGGCCGAGCGCGAGCGCGGCGAGCAGGAGAGGGGAGACGCGGGTCATAAAAGCAGGTACGGGGTACCGGGTACGAGGGTCAGCAGTCAGGTGGAAACAGGCCGGCGGTGCGGGGACCGGGCACCCCGAACCGCGTCAGCGGGTGGTCGTCGCCGGGAGCAGCGGGCCGGCGATGATGCCCGTCGAGCGCTCGTAGGCCGAGCGCGCCACGAGCGCGTCGAAGGACGCCTGGAGCAGGTTCAGGCGCGCGATGTCGAGGTTCTGGCTCGCCACGCGGACGTCCACCTGCGTCGCGACACCCTCCTCGAGGCGCGCCGAGGCGAAGGAGTAGGCGGACTGCGCCGTCTCGACGGTCTGCTGCTGCGTCCGCAGCCGGCGCCGGGCGCTCTCGAGATCGCGCAGCGACGACGCCACCTCGAGGCGCGCGCCGTTCGTCGCCTGCTCCAGACGGATGCGCGCCTGGTCGATCGCGATCTGGTTCTGCTGGGCGCGGTACTGCGTCTGGAAGCCGTCGAAAATCGTCCAGTTCAGGCGGATGCCGGCCGAGAGCGCGGGCTGGAAGTAGGTGCTCGAGAAGAAGCGGTTCGAGCCCGTCTGGAACGTGAACGGGTCGCCCGGGTCGGGCGTCGTCACGAAGCTGCGGTCGTCGGGGATGTTGCCCGAGTAGCTCGCGTTGACGAACGCCGAGAGGCTGGGGTAGGCCGCGGCGCGCGTGATGTCCCGCTGGACCTGCTGGAGGCGGATTGCGATGCGCGCCTGCTCGAGGTCGGGCCGCCCGCTGAGCGCCGCGGCTGAGGCCGCGCTGAGGCCGACGGTCCGGAACACGGTGTCGGAGACGTCCAGGGAGCCGACGAGGACGACGGGTGCGCCGGCCGGCAGCCCGAGCGTCAGCAGGAGGCGGTCGAGAGCCGTCGCAGCCTGCGCCTCGGCTTGGACCAGGCCCGTCTCGGCGTTGGCGAGGTCGACGTCGGCGTTGAGGCGCTCGAGGACGGGGCGGACGCCCTGGGCGACCAGGAGGCCCGCATCGCGCGCCGTCTCGCGGGCGCGCTGGACGGACGCGCGGCGGACGCCGATCTGGGCCTCGGCGAGGAGCGCGCCGTAGAACGCCTGCCGCGCCTGCTGGATGGCCTCGTCGCGCCGCTGGAGCGTCGCCTGGCGGTTGATCTCGACGAGGTCGCGCGCGCCGCGCAGCGCCGCGAAGGCCGTCCCGGAGTAGAGCGGCTGCGTGATCGAGACCGCGTTCAGGATCGAGTTGTCCGTCCCGAACGGGTTGGAGCCGTTGGCCGGGTTGTACCCGACCGCGCTCTGGCCCGCGCCGACGCGCTGGTTGTACTCGGCGAGCGTGATCGGGTTGGTCGCCGGGTCGCCGTCGGTCCGCGCCGTCTCGTTGTACGAGAGCCAGCCGATGGCCCCGATGCCGCCAAAGATGCCGCCCGCCGACGAGCCCGCGAACGGGTTGGCTTGCACGACGTTGCGCGTGTACGACGAGTTGAGGTCGATGCGCGGATAGAGCGTGCCGTACTGCTGGCGTACCTGCGCCTCGGACGTCGCGACGTCGAGCTCGGCGAGGCGGACGGCGTAGCCGCGCTCGACCGCGATGGCGACGGCCGCGTCGACCGTCAGCGGAATCGCGCCGGCCGGGACGTCGGCCAGCGTGGCCACGGCGACGGTCGTCGTGGTGTCCGGCTGCTGGGCGGCGGCAGGCGAGACGAGGGCCGGCAGGGCAGCGAGCGCGGCGACGAGCCGGGCGGAAAGCGGAAAGCGCATGATCAGGCCGGGTCGGCGAGGAGCCCGTCGAACAGGACGGTCGTGATGAACGACGCCGCGTCGGCAGGCGTCTGGAACGGCGTGGCGGGCGCGGCGGCCGGGTGGCCCGACGCCGGGCGCGCGGCCTCGTGGCTCGCCATGAGGTGACCGCGGACGTTGCCCATGAGCAGGTGCGCGACCGGGCGCGCCGGCAGGCGGCGCAGTGCGCCCGCCGCCATCGCGGCCTCGATCGGGGCCGCGACGGCGTCGATGACGCGGTCGAAGCGGGTCACGAAGAAGGCGGCGTGCTCGGGGTCGAGCTGCATCCGGTGGCTGTCCTTCATGAACAGCAGGAACTGGCCGCGGTGGTCCGAGAAGTGGACGAGCAGGCTCTCGATGAGCCCGCAGAAGGCCGCGCGGGCGGCGGCGGGCGTCGTGAGCGCGGCCGGGTCCGGGAAGGCGCGCGCGATGACGCCGTGGAGGCCGCCGAGCACGACGTCCTCGAAGAGCGTGAGGTAGAGCTCGTCCTTGCCGCCGGGGAAGTAGTTGTAGAGCGTGCCCTTGCCGAACTCGGCGCGCTCGGCGATCTCGTCGACCGTGGCGCCGTCGAAGCCCTTGTCGCCGAAGACGGCGAGGGCGGCGTCGAGCATGGCGCGGCGGCGCGCGAGGCGCTCGCGGTCACGCCGGCCGGGCGGGTCGAGGGTCGGGGCGGGGGGCGTGTCGGGCATTCGGGCCGGCAGAAGGTGACCGGCGGGTCATTTTGTGAACCGGACCGTCAGTACCCGGCATTGGGCGTCGGGTTGCGCCGGATCGTGCGAAGAGACGGCAAAGCGAAAAGCCCCCGCACGGCGTCGTGCGGAGGCTCTGTAAAGGCCTGGAGTCGGCCGTCTGTCGGTTCGAGGTGCAGGGGTCGCAAACGGGAGGTCGTGCTGCCTCTCGCACCCTGAACCTCGTGCCCATCGGGACTGTGCGTGAGCACTACCCCGACGTCACATCACGTCGTCCATGCCGTGGACGCCGAGGAAGTCCACGACGTCTTTGACCTGCTGCGCCTTGTCGCGGTGGCACACGAGGACGGCGTCGCCGGTGTCGACGACGACGGCGTCGCGCATGCCGACGAGCACCACGAGGCGGCCCTCGGAGGCGCGAGCGAACGAGCGGGCGGTGTCCTGCAGGATGACGCGGCCCTCGGCGCGGTTGCCGGCCTCGTCCTTGTCCGCGAGGTCGTGCACGGCCCGCCAGTCGCCGACGTCGGACCAGCCGAAGTCGCCGGGGACGACGAGGACGTTGCGGGCCTGCTCCATCACGCCGTAGTCGATCGAGATCTTGGGCGCGCGCTCGTAGGCGTCGGCGATGGCGGCGGCCTCGCCGGGCGTCCCGAAGGTGGCCTCGAGCGGGGCGAAGAGGGCCGAGATCTCGGGCAGGTAGGTGGCGATGGCGTCGAGGACGGCGTCGGCGCGCCAGACGAACATGCCGGAGTTCCAGAGGAAGTCGCCGGCGTCGAGGAAGCTCTCGGCCGTGGCGAGGTCGGGCTTCTCGGCGAACGTGAGCACGTAGTGGGCCTGCGGCGTCGCGCTGCCGGGGCCCTCGTCCTGGAGGCCGTCCTCGTCGCCGTCGGCGTCGAACTGGAGGTAGCCGTAGCCCGTCTCGGGGTGCGTCGGGCGGATGCCGAGCGTGACGAGCGGGCGCTCGCCGTTGCGCTCGGGGCCCTGCGCGGCGTCGACGGCGGCCCGGAGGACGTCGTGGAACCGTGTGACGTTGGTGATGACGTGGTCCGCCGGCAGCACGATCATCGTCGCGTCGGGGTCGAGCGCGTGCAGGCGCGCCGCGGCGAAGGCGACGCACGGCGCCGTGTTGCGGGCGACGGGCTCGGCGAGGATGTTCTCGGCCGGGAGGGCCGGGAGGTGCTCGCGCGTCGTCGCGGCATAGTCCGTGTTGGTGACGACGAACACGCGCTCGGCGGGGACGAGCGGCTGGAGCCGCGCGAACGTGTTCTGGATCATCGAGGCCTCGCCGAAGACGTCGAGGAACTGCTTGGGGGTGGCACGGCGGCTGCTGGGCCAGAACCGGCTGCCGACCCCGCCGGCCATGATGACGGCGTAGAGGGCCATGGACGTGTCGAGAGATAGGGCCGTCAAGATAGAGCGCCCGCCCGTGCGCACGGTGGCGCGCGCGGGCCCCGGCGGTGGGCTGCGTGCTGATCTTGTTGCCGTTACTCTTTCCGGTAGGCGGCGACGAAATAGTCGTATGCGCCGAGGTCGATCTGGTGCGCGACGGCCTCCTGGAGGCGCGCGACCTCGGCCGGCTCGACCTCGTACGTGAGGTGCATCTCGGCGTCCTCGGCGTCGGGCCGGAAGAGGGCGACGAGGTCGGCGAGCGTCAGGCCGAGCACTTCGTCACCGACAAGGTCCTCGCCGGGGTCCTTCTCGTACCACTCGAGCACGCGCTCGACCTGGTCTTCAGA
>JBBSUZ010000163.1:0-7178 GCA_038233965.1 Rhodothermales bacterium
CGGAATCGCAGTCGATCTCGACCGAGACATCGCGCTCGTGCTCTACGACGCGGACGAGCTGAACCGGCCCGAGGTCATGGGAGGAACCAACTACGTCCGTGCTCGCGACCTCGAGGTGGATATCGTCGGCCAGCAGTTGAGCAATCCAGATATGGGGGCTCACGTCTCGTACTCGATGCTCGAGTCGCAGTCTGGGATCATCGCGACGCTGGAACTGACCTGGTACTGATCCGCCCCCCGAGTCACGCTTGCCCGCTCCGCGCGGGATAGCGCCGGACGGGCGCGTTTGCTACGTTTCCAGCACGGAATCCGCCCCCCGGACTGTGCTCCCCGTCGCGCCTCGCCCGTTCACGCCGCCCGTCCAGCCGACGCTGTTCGACCCGAACCCGCCGCGGCTGCTTGGCCTCTCCCGCGTGCGGTCGCTCTTTTGCGACCGCCTGAACATCAGCGAGAGCACGTACTACGACAGCTTCCGCGACTGGATACCCGTCGTCTACACGCGAGCTATGCCGGTTCGGGGCGAGAAAGGGCAGTACCGGCCGGGCTCGCCGCGCGTCCGGGAGGACGTGGCGCGTGAGCTCGTCGAGATCGCCGCCACGGGCGAGTGGCGGGCGTACTGCGAGGGAGGCCTCGCCGCGACGCGCCCGCACCTCTACACCGGCCGAGCGGCAGCAGGGTGACCCGTGGGCCTCTACTCGCCCTTCTGGACCGCCGTCGACTCGGCAGGCCGCGCGCTCTTGTTCGCGTTGACGAACACCGTGACGATGGCGACGACGGCCACGACGAGCGACCCGTAGCCGCCGACGGGACGGTCCGTCGAGATGAGCCACACGCCGGCCCCGAGAACGCCCCCGAGGGAGAGAAACGCCAGCACCATCCCGAGAACGGTGAGCGTGCCGCCCCATGCGAGGCCCCGGTTGTCCTTCTTGCGGTCGTGGACGGCGTCCTCGGTTTCGAGTCCGTGCCGGTGTCGCTGCTCCGACTCAGCCATCGCGAGCAACCGCTCCGCCGAACCTGGCAAGACGTGCTCGTACTCGCCAAACTCAGCGGCGACGGGGAGCGGTCCAGTCCGAAACTGAACGCCGTGCTGCTTGCCGTCT
The DNA here is from genome assembly GCA_038233965.1 of Rhodothermales bacterium. Lineage (GTDB taxonomy): Bacteria > Bacteroidota > Rhodothermia > Rhodothermales > Rubricoccaceae > DASVSE01. The sequence goes on from JBBSUZ010000163.1 coordinate 1,101, forward strand.
GACCGCACGTCGAGGGACGTGTGTGTCCGCTGGACGTCCTGCTGACGGCTTCGCGACCCGCGGCCCATCAGACGAGGCCGGATTCGATGGCCGGCTGCGCCTCGCCACGCTGCTGATCGTCCATCTTCTCCATCGCGGACCGGAGATCGCCGCCGACGGCCCGCCAGTCACCGGCGAGGGCATCAGCATCGGTGCGCCGGCGGTCACGGGTGGCAGGCCCGACGCCTGATTCTGCGCCAAAAGCGGACCAGCCGAAGATCGGGATCGACACGGTGTAGCCCGGTCGGCCCGCTGCGCCAATCGCAGCCAGGCCCGCCGAGACGTAGCGGAGGGCGCGTGCCATACGGGTCAGGGAGCGGCGGGAGAACATGATCGGAGGAGTCCGAAGATCGGCGACCGAGCGCAGATAGTAAGCCTTACGGGCAGGATGTACCGCAGGGAACGTGTGAGGGTCCCCGCATGTGACTCGCCCGGACGCCGTTTCTGGGCTCCGGGCAGAGGTTTCACCGTCAGGCGAGGCGAGGCGCATGCAAAGACTCCGGGATACTCCGGTCCGCTCCGAGCGCCTCCGGAGCACTCCGGGCACCTCCGGAGAGGTCCGGGGCGCTCCGCTATGCTCCGGGCGGTTCGGCCGGTCTGTGGGGAACGTGGGCTTCCCGAGGGAGAGACCCCCCCGGACGCCCGCCGCCGCCCTCACGTGCCACAGAGCCAGGGCCCGACGTGTCGGCGTCCGGGGAGCCCCTCGGGACCCGCCCCACCGTCCCCGCGCCCGTGCCCGCCGCCCGCCCCGCAGCCCCCTCCGGCGACTCGCTCGCCCTCCCCGCGCCGCTCGCCCCGGCGACGCCGGCCGGGCACGAGTTCGCGTCCGGGATGCAGGCCGCGACGGCGCAGAACGAACGCGTTGTAGAGCGCCTCGAGGGGATGCTCGACCGGCTGGAGACTCAGCTTTCCGACGCGAACGAGCGCATCCGCGAGGACCGCGAGAGCTACCGCGACAAGATCAGCGCGCTCGAGTCCGAGTGGCGGACCCGCCTCGACGAGATGCGGGACAAGCTCGCCGACGAGCGCGACAAGTCGTCCAAGGCCGACCAGCACCTCGCGATCGAGAAGCTCCGCGCCGAGCTGACGACGAAGGGCGAGTCGTCGATGGCCGAGCGCGTCATCGAGCCCCTGCTCGGGTCGCTGCCCGGCGTCATGGCCGCCCGCGGGCCGCAGCACGCCGCCGCTCCCGTCTACGCCGCCCCCGTCGCCCCGCCGGCCGTCTACGCCGACGCCGCGCCCGCCCCACCGCCGGCCGCCCCGGCCGACGCGCCGCCGCCGGCGCAAGACCCCGACGCCGTGGCAAACGCCCTCCTGAGCAAGTTCGAAACGGGCGTGCTCAACGCCGTCACCGACGCGATCCGCAGCCAGGCCACCGGCGGCGACGTCTCCGGCGGCACGCGGGCCGTCACGCAGGGCCTCGCGCTCCTGAGCAAGGCCGGCATCACGCCGCCGACCGGGCTGTTCGCCCGCGTCGCGCTGAACAGCGTGTTCAACGCGCTCCAGGAAGGCCAGCCCGCCCAAGCCGTCGCCGATGCGCTCCGGCCCGTCGTGGCCGTCGCCGGCGCTGCGAGCCAGTTCCTCAACAGCCTCTCGCCCGCCGTCGCGGCCGACATGCTCGCGGGCCTCGCCGGCGTCGCCGTCCCGCCGGAGCTCAAGGACTTCCTCGTCGAGGTGGTCGGGCTCGTCGCCACCGGCGATGCCGTGGCGGATTCCTCACCCCTCGACGCGGGCGAGATCCCGAGCACGGCCCGATGACCCGCACCGCCCCCCGCGCCGCCCAGAGCGGCCCGCCGCGCCTCCGCGCCTACCCCGGCCTCGACCGCGTGCTCCGCGACGTCGCCGACCTCATCGCGGCCTGGCGCAACGACTCGCGCGTCCGCAGCGCCGCCCTGGCGATGGCCGTCGGCGGCGGGCAGAAGCTCAACGCCCGCACGCAGCACGCCGACATGCGCGACTTCGAGGGCGTCGCCGCGGCCGTCTACCGCGCCGTCGTCCGGCAGACGGTCTACACCCGCGACCCGTACCGCTCCGAGCTCGTCCAGGCCCCGCTGGACACGCTGGCCCGCGGCATGGGCGACTGCGACGACCTCGTGGTCCTCGGCGGCTCGCTGCTCGCGGCCGTCGGCGTGCCCGTCCGCGTCGTCGCCGTCGGCTACACGCCGGCCGCGCCCGGCACGCGCCCCACCCGCACCGACGACGGCGGGCCGTACGAGCACGTCTACCTCGAGTTCGACCCGACCGGCGCGGGCCTCTGGCAGGCGTGGGATGCCACGCTCGAGACCAGGTCCGGCGACGTCTCGCCCGGCATCGTGCTCCGCCGCAAGGTCGTCGATCCCGTCGGGGCCGGCTCCTTCGGCCTCGCCGACGCGAAGGTCGAGCTCGTCAAGCTGTCGGACCTCGGCACGGCGCGCACGCAGGACGACGGCACCCGGACGCCGGTGACGGTCGTCACGCCGCCGCCGCCCCCGACGATCACGCTGCCCCCGACGCGCATCAAGGGCGCGCCGCTCGGGCTCGGGCTCTACGCGCCGACGCTCCTCTCGGCCTCTCAGCAGGCCGCGCTGACGCGGGCGTTCCGGCAGACGGCGCAGACGGCCGGCTTCGACCTCTCGCAGGAGCTCGGCGAGCACTTCGCGCGCGCCGGATCCGTCCAGGCTGCCCAGGCCCGCTTCAACACGTGGTTCCGCGAGCGCATCGCCGCCCGCACCCTCGCCGAGCGCACGTACGGCGGCACGCCCCCTGGCGAGACGCCGCGCGGCAGCACGACGCCGCGGGACGACTCGGCGGGCGGCGGCTCCGCGGGCGGCGGCTCCGCGGGCGGCGGCACGACGCCCGGCGGGCCGAGCAAGGTCTTCCTGCTCGCAGCCGTGGCCGGTGTCGCCGCGCTCGTGTTCGGCGGCGGCCTCGGCGGCCCGAAGCCCAGCGGCAAGACGATCCGGACCGTGAAAACCACCGACGAGAAGTTCGGCTGAGCCGACCCCAACCATGTGTGACTGCCAGAAAACCGCCCGCCCCGCCGCTCGCACGGCCGGCATCGACGGCCTGCCCGCCGGGCACCCCGCCGCCATGCTCGCCGAGGCCGTCCGCCGCGGCTACGTCGTCGTGACGGACGCCCGCGGCGAGCGCCACCTCGTCGACCCGGCCGTCGCCGCGGACCTCGTGCGCCGCGACCCCGGCGCGCGCGTCGTCAAGTCGCGCGCCACGCTCCAGGCCGACGGCACGCTCGGCGACGCCGGCCGGCCGGACGAGGTGTACCTCTCGGGCGTCTTCGGCAACATCGTCCGCGGTATCCGGACGGGCATCGGGGCCATCGCGGCTCCAGCCGGCGCGATCGCGGGCGGCATCGTCGGTGGGCCGGCGGGTGCCGCCGCCGGATGGAGCGTCGGCGGTGCCGTTGGTGGTGCCGTCCGTCCGCCCTCGGCGGATGCTCGGTTGCAACGCCGCGCCCGCGACCTCGCGCAGCAGGCGGCCCGCCTCGGCGTCCAGATCGACGAGCCGACGGCGCTCTGGCTCGCCGGCCAGACCGACGCGCAGGTCCGGACGTGGCTCGCGGAGGCCAAGCGCCGGCAGGACGCCGCGATGCAGCAGCAGTTCGCGACCCAGGTCTCGCAGGCCGGGGCGACGAACTACGCGCCCAACCCGAGCGCCTACCTCACGCCGGCCCAGCAGCAGCAGCTCGCGGCCCAGCAGGCCGCACAGCCGCCGGGGACGGGCGCGTCGGTCTCCGTCTCGGCCGGCGGCTCGCTCCTGTCGAGCCCCCTCCTCCTCGGCGGCGCGGCCCTCGCGCTCGTCCTCGTCCTGAAAAAGTGATGCGCCGCGCCACCGTCCGCCTCCGGCCGCAGCCGGTCTTCCTCGGCCTCCCGCCGCGAATGCCCGACGGCGACGAGCCGCCGCCGCTCCCCCCGACGCGCCCCGTGCCGGTCGTCCCGACGCTTCCCGTGCGGGTCGTCCCGACGCGGACCCCGCCGAAGCCGCCGCGGCCGAAAGACCTGTCGAGCATCCGCGTGCTCCCGCCCGTCATCAAGCTGCCCGGCGGTGGCAAGCCCGAGACGCCGGTCCGGCAGATCTCCGCCGCGCCCGGTCCGGGCGAGGCATACCCGCCGCTGGCTGCCGGCACGGACGGGCTCAACGCCTCCGTCACGGTCTCCGCGCTCCCGTTCGGCCTCTCGATGCCCGTCCTGCTCGGCGGGGCCGGTCTCGCCCTGTGCCTCGTCACGCGCTCCAGCGGCAAGAAGTGACCGCCCCCCCCGTCCTGCCCCTCGCACCGCCCGCGTTCCGGCTGCCCCTCTTCGACATGGAGGGGCGGTCACTCGGCGGCGCACGTTCCGACGGGATGCTCGCCGGGGCCATCATCACGAGCGAGAACCCGCAGCTCGAGGCGTTCCTCGCCCGCCCGTCCGCCGGTCCGCCGGCGTCGTTCCGGCTGACGGTCAACCGCGAGCAGCGCGGCTTCTCGTTCAACTGCACCGTCAACGTGTCGGTCCACGACTCGGCGACGCAGCGCCGCCTGTTCCGGCTGGCTGTGCCGATGGGCGCGCAGCTCACCGCCCTCGGCGGGTGGGACTGCAAAGGCTCGGTCACGGTCACCTATCCGGCCGCTCTCCCGGCATCGCGCCAGGTCTACCTCGTCCTCGACGACGGCGACGGACACGCCATCGGCCGCAGCGGCCCGGTCCGGCTCGCCGAACTCGCCCAGGCCGGCACGACGAGCCGCGACGTCCAGGACGACCGCACCGTCACCGAGCGCATCGGCGACGCGGCGTCGGGGGCTGGACGGTGGACGGGCGAGACGTTCAACAAGGCGCTCTGGGCCGGCGGGATCGCGGGCGGGATCGTGCTCCTCATGCTCTCGCGCCGCTAAGCCGATGCCCCGCACCACCGCCCCGGCTCCCCAGAAGGTCGAAACGCTGACGTCCGAGACGCTCGGAAAGCGGAAGGTCATGCGCTGGCAGTTCGCCGGCCCGTACGCCTTCCTCGGCAAGCTCGTCGCCGTCTTCTACCTCGTCGTCTACGGCCCGCCCGGCGCCGGGAAGTCGACGTGGGTCATGGGCCTCGCCCGCGCCCTCGCCGACCTCGGGGACGTGCTCTACGTCTCGGCGGAGGAGGAGCACAGCCCGACCATCGCCGACCGCATCCGGCGCATGGACGCCGGCCACGCGCACCTGCACATCCGGCCGTACGTCACGGTCGAGGACATCCTCGAGACCGTCCGCACGCTCAAGGTCCGGTTCGTCGTCCTGGACTCGGCGACGGCCGTCGATACGTCGTCCAAGGCCGTGCACGACCTGTGGCAGAAGCTCCGGGCGATGAACGTCGCGCTCGTCGCCGTCGGGCACGTCACGACGGAGGGCACGATGAAGGGCGGCAGCTACCTCGGCCACGACACGCACACCGTCGTCCGCATCGAGAACGGCCTCGCCGTCGCGGAGAAGAACCGCTACCAGACCGACGACGACCGCGCCGACGTCGCGTTCTCGGCGAAGCAGGTCAAGGCGGCCGGCGGCTACGGGTTCACCGTCTTCGACAAAGACGACACCGTGTGGGCCAAGAACCCCGGCGACTGGAGCGACGCGAGCCGCGCGGCCATGTTCATCCGGCTCCGCGAGTCGGGCGAGTACGACGAGGGCCTCGCCAACCGCTCGCCCCGGCGCTCCAACCGCTCGGGCGGCACCGGTGGAGGCTCGGCCGCCCCGCGCGCCGCCAGCACGCCTCCGAAGGCCACGGCGAAGCCCTCGGCGAAGCCGTCGGCGACGACGGACGGCGACGCCCGCCCCGCGTTCATGCGCGGCGAGACGACGGCCACCGCGCAGACGTCCTTCACCGACGCCCAGGCCCGCCGCATCCTCGCGATCGCCGCCGAGGATAAGGTGCGCGACGGGAAGAACCGCTACGACGTCGTGAGCCGCCACACGGACGCCAAGGGCCGGACGCTGTTCGTCACCCGCGGCGCCGACGGCGACCTGGTGTTCGTCTACGTGGACGCCAAGGGCGGCATCACGCGCCAGCCCGGCCGCGACGAGGCCGCCGTCGCCCGGC
>JBBSUZ010000164.1:0-7166 GCA_038233965.1 Rhodothermales bacterium
CGCTCGGCCGCGAGCGGCTCGCCGATCTCGACGTATGTGCCCGGCACGAGCGCGTTGAGGCCGGCCGAGCGGTGCGTCTGGTTGCCGACGTGGAAGTGCTCGAGGGTGCGGCCCGTGTTGAGGTGCAGGTCGTACTCGGCGTCCGGCGCCTCGCTCGGCGGCGTCCACTCGAGCGGGTAGAGGCGCGCCTTGCCCTCGGGCAGGTGGAAGCCGTCCGTGTAGAGCAGCGGCGTGTCCGTGCCGTCCGCAGCGACGGGCCAGCAGAGTGACTGGTAGCCCGCGAGGCGGGCGTACGTGACGCCAGCGAAGAGCGGCGTCGTGCGGGCGACCTCGTCCATGATCTCGGACGGGTGCGCGTAGCCCCAGTCGTGGCCGAGGTGGCGCGCGAGGTCCGTGAGGATGCGCCAGTCCGGGCGGCTGTCCGCGAGCGGCGGCATCGCCTCGTAGAGCCGCTGGATGCGGCGCTCGGTGTTGACGAACGTGCCGTCCTTCTCCATGCTCGGCGAGGCCGCGAGCACGACGTCCGCGAACTCGGCGCTCTTGGAGAAGAAGATGTCCTGGACGGCGAAAAACTCCAGCTTGGCGAGGGCGGCCTGGACCTCGTGCGCGTTGGCATCCACGAGCGCGATCTCCTCGCCGACGAGGAAGAGGGCCTTGAGCGAGCCGTCGTGGATGGCGTCGATCATCTCGCGGTTGTCGAGGCCCTTCGTCGTGCTCAGCGTCACGCCCCACTCGGCTTCGAAGACGGCGCGGGCATCGTCGTCCGTCACCTTCTGGTAGCCGGGGAAGAAGGTGTTGATCGAGCCGAAGTCCGAGCAGCCCTGGACGTTGTTGTGGCCGCGCAGCGGGTAGCCGCCCGTGCCGGGCTTGCCGTAGTTGCCCGTCGCGAGGAGCAGGTTCGAGATGGCCGTGCTCGTGTCCGAGCCCATCGCGTGCTGCGTGACGCCCATCGCCCACAGCCCGCAGACGGACGCGGCGCTGGACACGCGGCGGGCGACGTCGATGAGGACGTCGCGGGTGATGCCGGTCTCGGCTTCGGCGTACTCGAGCGTAAACGGCGCGAGGCTCTCGCGGTAGGCGGACTCGTGGTTGACGTGCTGGTCGAGGAAGGCGCGGTCCTCCCAGCCGCTGTCGAAGATGTGCTTCGTGACCGCCGAGAGCCAGATGAGGTCCGTGCCCGGCATCGGGCGCAGAAAGACGTCGGCCCGTTTGGCCGTCTCGTGGGCGCGCAGGTCGGCGACGATCAGGCCCTGCCCGCGGCGCTTCTGCTCGGCGCGGAGGTGGGCGGCGAGGACCGGGTGGCTCTGGTCCGTGTTGGACCCGACGATCAGGATGAGGTCGGCCGCGCGGAGGTCGTCGAACGTGCCGGCGTCGCCGCCGTAGCCGACCGTCCGCCACAGGCCCTGCGTCGCGGGCGCCTGGCAGTAGCGCGAGCAGTTGTCGACGTTGTTGGTGCCGAAGACGGCGCGGGCGAGCTTCTGGACGAGGTAGCTCTCCTCGTTCGTCGCCTTGGACGACGCGATGAAGGCGACCGAGTCGGGCCCGTGCTCGTCCGCGATGGCGCGCATCCGGGCGGCGACGGTCCCGAGCGCCTCGTCCCACGACGCCTCGCGGAACGTCTCGCCCTGGAGCCCGGCCGTGCGGAGCAGCGGCGTCCGCAGGCGGTCCGGCGAGTTGACGAAGTCCCACCCGAACTTGCCCTTGACGCACGTCGAGATACCGTTGGCGGGGCCGTGCTCGGGCTCGATCTTGAGGATGCGCCGCTCACGCGTCCAGACGTCGAACGAGCAGCCGACGCCGCAGTACGTGCAGACGGTCTTGGTCTTGCTCACGGAGGCGTCGCGCATGACCGCCTCGGCGTCGGACAGCCCGAAGATGGGCGCGTTGCCGACGTACGGCTCGACGGCCTTGACGATCTCGACGGACGGGTAGAAGACGTCGGACTGCAGGTCGGTGAAGTGGCCCGCCTCGCCGATCATGGACTTCTCCATGAGCGCGTTGCACGGGCAGACGGTCACGCAGTGCCCGCAGCCGACGCACGACGACTCGCCCGCGAGCGCGCCGCCGTCCCACACCACGCGCGGCGTCTCGGCCTCCCAGTCGATGCTCAGCGTCTCGGTGACCTGGACCGTCTGGCAGGCCTCGACGCACTTGCCGCACACGATGCACTGGTCGGGGTCGTAGCGGTAGAACGGGTGGCTCGCGTCGACGTCGTACGGCTTGCGCGCGAACGGGTAGCGCTGGTGCGCCACCTGCGCGTGCTTCGTCGCGTTGTGGACCGGGCAGTCGCCGTTGTTGCGGTCGCAGACGGTGCAGTAGAGGTTGTGGTGGCCGAGGAGCCGGTGCAGCCCCTCCTCGCGCGCGTCGACCGCCTGCGCCTCGAACGTGTCGACGTCCATCCCGGCCCGGACGGGCGTCGCGCACGCCCGCACGCCGACGCCGTCGACGCTTACCCAGCATGCGTCGCAGGTCTTGATCGGCCCGAGGGCCGGGTCGAAGCAGACGTGCGGCACGGACGCCCCGCCGACGCCGCCCTCGAGCGCCGTCTTCTGCCCGTCGGCCGTGTCGATGCGGTCGAGCAGCGTCGCGAGCCACTCGCCGTCCCGGCCCTCGACGGGCCGGCCGTTGACGGTGAGCGTGGCGGGCGCACGCGTCGCGTCCGTCGCGAAGGCGTTGGTGGCCTTAGGGCCAGAGCGCGGCAGTTCCATGGCGTCGGGTGGCGGGGCGTGCAACGTACACGCGCCGAACGTGCCGCGGTGCCGGTCGCGCGCACAGAACCCCGGCCGGGCGCTGCCCGTCATACTGAGGAAACGCAGCCCCGGTAGCTTGGCCGACACCCTCCCGCCCGATATGCTTCCGACCGATGGACCGCCCGAGGCCACCGTCCTGCTCGTCGACGACGAGCCCGACCTCGTCGAGCTCATCGAGTACGCGCTCGTGAGCGAGGGCTTCCGCGTGCTCACGGCCCACGACGGCGTCGCCGGGCTCGCGGTCGCCGTGGCCGAACGCCCCGACCTCATCGTCGTCGACATCATGATGCCGCGCATGGACGGCGTCGAGCTCACGGCGCGGCTGCGCGAGAACGGGCAGCTCCGTCTCACGCCGATCCTGATGCTGACCGCCCGCACGGGCGAGGGCGACGAGGTCGCCGGGCTCGAAGCGGGCGCGGACGACTACCTCCCCAAGCCCGTCTCGACGCGCCGCCTCGTCAGCCGCATCCGGGCCCTGCTGCGCCGCGTCGAGCGTGAGGACGAGGCGACGACGCAGACGCTGCGCGTGCACGACCTCACCATCGACCGCGAGCGCTACGTCGTCGAGCGGCCCGCGACGGGCGAGACCTTCCGCCTGCCGCGCAAGGAGTTCGAGCTGTTCTACTTTTTCGCCGCCCATCCCGGCCGGGTCTTCTCGCGCGAGGACCTTCTCGACAGCGTCTGGGGGCCGGACGTCTACGTCGTCGACCGGACCGTGGACGTCCACGTCCGCAAGATCCGCGAGAAGGTCGGGATGCCGTACATCGAGACCGTCAAGGGCGTCGGCTACCGCCTCGCCGAGTCCGTCGACGCTGCCTGATGCCCGCCCCCCCCGACCCGCCGCCCTCGCCTCAAGCCGCGTCCCAGACGACGCCGCTCGTGCACCGCGTCGCGTTTCGCGTCGCGCTCGCCGTGGCGGCGGCCGTCGCGGTCGGCGTCGGGCTCGAGGCGCTCGTGCTGGTCTACATGCCGGCCGTGCCGCAGAGCGTGTCGCCGGTCGGGCTGGAGGCCGCGCTGGCCGGGCTGGCGCTCGCCGTGCTCGCCGGGGCCGCCGCCTACACCGCGGTGCAGCGCCGCATCGGGGTCCGGCTGGAAGTCGCGCGGCGAACGCTGCGTGAGGCGCGCAAACGTCGCTTCGACGGCCTCGGGGCGCTCGCCGAGGCCGAGAATCGCGACGAGATCGACGCGCTCGTCCGGCAGGTCTACGGGGCGGGCCGCGCGCTGCAGGCCGAGATCGAGCGCCTCGAGACGATGGAGAACTTCCGCCGCGACTTCCTCGGCGACGTCTCGCACGAGCTCCGGACGCCCATCTTCGCCGTCACCGGCTTCGCCGAGACGCTGCTCGACGGCGCGCTCGACGACGACCGCGTCCGCCGCCGGTTCGTCGAGAAGGTGCTCGCCAACGCGAAGCGACTCGAGGCGCTCACGCGCGATCTGACAGACATCTCGAAGCTCGAGACGGGCCGCATGGACTTGCGCCGCGAGCCGTTCGACCTGCGCCCGCTCGCGGTCGAGATCGCTGAAGGACTCGAGCGCCTCGCCGAGACCAACGGCGTCGACCTGCAGGTCCGCGTCCCGGACGGCCTCCCGCTCGCCGACGGCGACCGCGACCGCATCCGGCAGGTCGTCGCCAACCTCGTCGAGAACGCGGTGACGTACACGGACCGCGGCGGGCATGTCGAGATCGCCGCCCGCCGCCTCCTCTCCGGCGACCTCCGCATCGCCGTCGTCGACGACGGCATCGGCATCCCGACGGACGTCCTGCCGCGGCTCACGGACCGCTTTTTCCGGGTCGACAAGAGCCGCGCGCGGCAGCAGGGCGGGACGGGCCTCGGGCTCTCGATCGTCAAGCACATCCTCGAGGCGCACGGGCAGCGCCTGGCCGTCGAGAGCCGGCCGGGCTACGGCTCGTCGTTCGCGTTCACGCTCCCCGCTGCCCCGCCCGTGCCGCGCGCAGACGCCGCCCGCCCCGAGCCCACGGCGGACCGCCTGCCGGTCCGCCGCCCGGCCCGGCCCGGCGAGCCGGCCGCGTGACGGAACCACCGCCGTGACGTCATCCGTAGGATGCGGCCACTCTCCCGGACCCCGTGACGCTCTCCGATCTCATCCAGCAGACCCGCTTCGAGTCGCCGGCGCAGGAGGCCGTGCTCAACATCCTCGCGACCGAGTCGTGGATCTCGGCGCGCATGGCCGAGGCGCTCGGGACCTACGGCGTCACGCCGGCGCAGTACAACGTGCTCCGCATTCTGCGCGGCGCGGGCGAGGCCCCGATGACGTGCTCGCAGATCGGCGGCCGCCTGCTCGACCGCACGCCGGACGTCACGCGCCTGCTCGCGCGCCTCGAGCGCGCCGGCCTCGTCTCTCGCGCGCGCGCCGAGCGCGACCGCCGCGCCGTCGAGGTCTCGCTCACGGACGCCGGCCGGACCGTCCTCACGGCCCTCGACGTCCCCGCCCGCTCCGCCATCGACCGCATCGCGCGCCACCTGTCGGCGGACGACCTCGCGACGCTCTCGCGCCTGCTCGAAGCCCTGCGCACCGATCAGGCCTGACGGGGACGCCCCGCCATCACGCCGTAGAGACGTGCCGCTGGCGCGTCTCCAGCCGAGCGCACGGGCTTGGATCCAGCGTCGAAAGACGCGCCGCGGCGCGTCTCTACGAAAGGCCTGTCGCGCGGGCGCTTACCGCGCCTGACGGCTCTCGCCGAGGCGCCGCCCGAACGAGACCGCGAAGCCCAGCCCGAGCACGATCGTCCCGAGCCAGAGGACCGACAGGAACGGCTTCTCGTACGCCTGCACGACCACCCACTCCGGCTCCGCCGGCGTCGCGCCGTCCACGGCGAGCTTGATCGCGCCCTGGTCGATCACCATGCCGACGAAGGCCAGCCCGAGGTTCCAGTCCGTCGCCCGGTTCTGGACGAACATCTGGCGGTTCTCCGTGTCGATGACGTAGACCGGGCGCAGCAGGCGCGTCTCGCCGGTCCGCGTGTTGCGGACGTCCAGCTTGGCCGCGATCGCCATGTCGACGGAGTCGCGGCGCAGCCCGACCGCGTCGAGGTCGACCTCGAGGTCGTAGCCGGTGAACTTCACCACGTACGCGCCCTTGTTCTCGCCGGCGTCGAGCACGAGCGAGTCGCCCTGGGCGAGCACGGACGGCTCGTCCTGCCCCGCCGCCGGGTTCGCGCTCATCGCGGACGGGAAGACGGCGACGTAGAGGTCGCGCACGGCGCCCTCGCGGACGTCCGGGTGCTGGATCCACTGGTCGCGGCCGTCCTTGTAGACCACGTTGCGCGTCTGGAAGGCCGCCCCGCGGCGGTCCACGACGTCCATCACGTAGACCGGCCGGCCCTCGGCGTTGACCTCCTGCCCGGTGTACGTCCACTGGTAGCCGTCCGCGCGGACCGTCTGCCCGAGCGGGACGACGATGTTCTCGCGCGAGCCCTGGATGTCCGTGCCGTTGTTGTCCGAGATCGGGTCGTTGAAGACGCCCGAGGCGACGATGCCGAGCAGCATCAGCCCGAAGCCGACGTGCGTGAGCGAGCCGCCGACCATCTTGAGGTTGCCGCGCCCGACGCGCCACATCACGAGCGCGTTGCCGAAGAGCGTGAAGAAGGCCGCGAAGAGGAGCAGCACGAGCAGCAGGCTCGTCCCGTGCGTGTGCCAGACGGCCGTGACCGCAGCCGGCACGAAGCCGGCCTCCACAGCCGCGCCGGCCGCCGCAGCGGGCGCGGGCTGGACCGTCAGCGGCACGAACGGCGTGAACAGCACGACGCTGGCCGTCGCGGCGACGGTCAGGAAGACGGGCCGCAGCAGCACCTTGTTGACCTCCTCGACCGACATCTTGCGCCACCAGAACGTCTGCCCGAGCCCGGCGAGGAACGCGATGGCCACACCCAGCGGCAGCGTCCACGTCGTGTAGAACGCGGCCGGCACGGCGCTCGGGTTGTTGCGGAAGACCTTGCCGAGGATCGGCGCGGACGTTCCGAGCGCGATCACGATGCCGGTGATGGCGAGCAGCAGGGCGCCCGTAAACACCATCGCCTCGCGGCTGAGCGACGACGGGGCCTTGACGGGCGCCGGAAGGTCGCGCCAGCGCCACGCGAGCAGCCCGAAGCCCATCAGCCCGATCGAGCCGATCCACACGAGCAGCTGGTTGTACAGCCCCAGGTCCACGAAGCTGTGCACCGACACGTCGCCGAGCACGCCCGAGCGCGTCAGGAACGTCGAGTAGATGACGAACTGGAACGAGATGACGGCCAGCGCGAGCGCGGACTTGTGGCCCGCGGACGTCTTCTTCTGCACGATCATCGCGTGCAGCCCGGCCACGGCGAAGATCCACGGCACGAGGCTCGCGTTCTCGACCGGGTCCCACGCCCACCAGCCGCCGAAGCTCAGCGTCTCGTAGGCCCAGTAGCCGCCC
>JBBSUZ010000165.1:0-7161 GCA_038233965.1 Rhodothermales bacterium
CAAGCCGCTCGCCGCCACGATGGGCCGCGGCCGCCTCGCCGACGCTCGCACGACGGCCACGCGCTTCGCGCGCCGCAACCGGACCGGCGTCGGCGTGGCGCTCGTGCTCGCGCTCGCGCTCGCGGCGGGCATCGCCGGGACGCTCGTGCAGGCCCGCGCCGCGCGCGCCGAAGCCGCCCGCGCCAACGCCACCCGCGACTTCGTCCTCGGCGTCTTCGCCGGCGCCGATCCCACCGAAGACGCCGCCGGCGTCACGGCCCGCGAACTCCTCGACGCCGCCGCCACCGACGTCTCGCAAGGCCTCGCCTCGCAGCCTGAGGTGCAGGCCGAGATGCAGCGCACGCTCGGCGACCTCTACGACCGGCTCTCGCTCTACGACCTCGCCGCGGCGCAGTTCGAGGCCTCCGCCCGCCGCGAGGCCGCCTTCCACCGCGCCCCGCACGACCACACCGCGCAGTCGCTCGACGCGCTCGCCTCGGCCGTCGCCGACGCGGGCGACCCGGAGCGCGGGGAGACGATCGCGCGGCAGGCCATCGCCGTCGCCACGGCAGCGAGCGGGGCGGAGAGCCTCCGCGCCGCCTCCGCCTCGGCCACGCTCGCCGGCATCCTCGACACCGAAGGCGAGACCGCCGCTGCCGACTCCCTCATCCGCGCCGCCGTGACCGTGCTTCGCCGCTCCCCCGACGCGCCCGCCGGCGACGTCGTGAGCGCGCTCAGCCTCGCCGCCACCATCCGCCGCTCGCAGGGCGACCTCGCCGGCGCCGAGCGCTTCGCCCGCGAGGCCTACGGCGTCGCGAGGGCGCGCCTCGGGCCGGACCACCTCGACACGGTGACGCTGCTCAGCAACCTCGGCATCATCCTCCGCGAGCAGTCCAGGCTCGTCGAGGCCGAGCGCGCCTTCCGCCACACGCTCGCCTTCGACCTGCCGCGCCTCGGGCCGGACCACGTCTTCGTCGCGACCGCGCGCAGCAACCTCGCCTCGGTCGTGATGGCGCGCGGCTACCTCGCCGCGGCGGGCCCGGACCCCGCCTCCGCGCAGCCGTTCTACCACGCGGGCGAGCGCCTCTACCGGCAGGTCCTCGCGTCCAACATCGCCAGCCTCGGCGACGGCCACCCGTTCACCGCCGTCGCGATGATGCAGCTCGCCGGCGCGCTCCGCGAGCAGGGCCGCGCGGCCGAGGCCGAGCCGCTCGCCCGCGAGGCCGCCGCGCGCACGCCCGACGACCCGGCCGCGCCGTGGATCGCCATCGAGCGCGGCCGCATCGCCCTCGACCTCGGCGACGTCGCCGCCGCCGACCGCTTCATCACCTCGGGCATGGCCACCATCGACTCGACGCTGACGCCCGAGGACACGCGCCGCGCGACCGCGCTCGTCTGTCTCGCCCGCCTCCGCGCCCGCCAGGGCCGCGCCGCGGACGCCATCCGCGCCGCAGACGAGGCCGTGCGCGTCGCGACGGCGTCGGGCGGGCCGGACCACTTCCGCACGCGCACCGCCCTGCGCGTCCGCGCCCAGGTCGGCGCACACGCGCGCAGGGCGGGGTAGGGGGCCGTCGAGGGGTCGGGCAGCGGGCGGAATCGTTTGGGACCGGCGCGTCGTACCTCCTGCTCCCTCACCGCGCCCGCTCCGCCGGATCGACCCATGGCCGACACGACCGTCTCCGACTTCCTCAAGCACCACTACCGCCACTTCAACGCCGCGGCGCTCATCGACGCCGCCGAGGGCTACGTCGCCCACGTCGACGCCGGCGGCCGGATGCTCGTCTCGCTCGCCGGCGCGATGTCCACGGCCGAGCTCGGGCTGTCGCTCGCGGAGATGATCCGCCGGGACATGGTCCACGTCATCTCGTGCACGGGCGCCAACCTCGAGGAGGACCTCTTCAACCTCGTCGCGCACGACCACTACGAGCGCGTCCCGAACTACCGCGACCTCACGCCCGCCGACGAGCAGAAGCTGCTCGAGCGCGGCATGAACCGCGTCACGGACACCTGCATTCCCGAGGAGGAGGCCTTTCGCCGCCTCGAAGGCGCGCTCGTGGACGAATGGCACGCGATGCAGGCCGAAGGCCGCCGCGCCTTCCCACACGAGATCCTGTACCGGATCCTGAAGTCCGGCCGCCTCGAGGAGTTCTACCAGATCGACCCGAAGGACAGCTGGCTCGTCGCCGCGGCCGAGAAGAACCTGCCGATCGTCACGCCGGGCTGGGAGGACTCCACGACCGGCAACATCTACGCCTCGCACATCCTCCAGGGCGACATCAAGAGCCCGCACCTCGTCAAGCACGGCATCGAGTTCATGACGTGGCTCGCGGACTGGTACACGGAGAACACGCAGGACGCCGTCGAGGGCGGGGCGGTCGGCCGGGGCATCGGCTTCTTCCAGATCGGCGGCGGCATCGCCGGCGACTTCCCGATCTGCGTCGTCCCGATGCTGGAGCAGGACATGGACCGGCGGACGCCGCTCTGGGCCTACTTCGCGCAGGTCTCGGACTCGACGACGTCTTACGGGTCGTACTCGGGCGCCGTCCCGAACGAGAAGATCACCTGGGGCAAGCTCGCCGAGGAAACGCCCAAGTTCATCGTCGAGTCGGACGCGACGATCGTGGCGCCGCTCATCTTCCAGATCGTCCTCGAGACGTCCGAGCGCGCCCGGCAGTCCGGCACGTCCCGTGCCACGCACCCCGAAGGTGAGGCCGGCTCCGTCGACGCCGCCGAGGCGTCGCCCGCCGTCGCGGGGTGAGGCTGGCCGGCTCCTGCGCTCAGCGCGGGAGCCGAGGCGTCCGGGTGAGAGGTGAGCCCGTGAACCCGTTTGAAGCAGTCGCTGATGGCGTCTGAACTCGGTGTGAAGCTGAATCCGGACGGCCCGGGTCGGGTAGGAGAGATTAGATTCAGGACAAGCCAGTCCGAAATAGGTCGCCCGCCATGATCCTCTCCCAGCGCTGCGAGTACGCCATCCGAACCGCCCTCTTTCTGGCGGCCACGGACCGGCACGACTACGTCGCGGTGCGCGAGATCAGTGACGCCCTCCACATCCCGCAGGCGTTCCTCGCCAAGACCGTCCAGGCCCTCACCGGCGCCGGCATCTTCGCCTCGATGCGCGGCCCGACCGGCGGGCTGACGCTCGGCCGCCCCGCCGCCCAGATCACGCTCAAGGAGATCGTCCTCGCCGTCGATGGGGGAGACCTGTTCACCGACTGCGTCCTGGGGCTGCCCGGCTGCAGCGACCGCCAGCCGTGCCCGCTCCACGACCAGTGGGCCCCGGCCCGCGCGCGCGTCCACGACATGTTCGCCACGGCGACGCTGGCCGACACGGCTGCGCGGACCCAGGCGGGCGACTTCCGGCTCGCCTTCGAGCCCGTCTGACTTTTTTTCGCCCTAATCAGGACTTATGGGTCCTAAAACCTCCTTCGTCATGAACCGCACCGTCACTCTTGTCCTCGCCGCCACCGTGCTGGCCCTGGTCATCGGGCTCGCCTCGTTCCGCCTCGGCCGCGCCGGCTCGGGCGACGAGGTCGCCCCGGAGACGGCCGAGATCTCGCTGCCCGACGTCGAGGGCGTCGAGACGGCCGTGCTCACCCACGCGCCCAACGTGCCGCCCGTGATCACGCGCGACTACGCCACGCGCGTCGTCGTGAACATGGAGACGACCGAGATCGAGCGCGAGCTCGCCGACGGCGTCTCGTACACCTTCTGGACGTTCGGCAACGGCGTGCCGGGCCCGTTCATCCGCGTCCGTGAGGGCGACCTCGTCGAGTTCCACCTCTCCAACTCGGCAACGAGCACCGTCCCGCACAACATCGACCTGCACGCCGTGACCGGCACGGGCGGCGGGGCCGAGATCTCGATGGTCGTGCCCGGCCACGACACGTCGTTCGAGTTCCGCGCCATCAAGCCCGGGCTCTACGTGTACCACTGCGCGACGGCGCCGGTCGGCCTGCACGTCGCCAACGGCATGTACGGGCTCATCTTCGTGCAGCCCAAGGAGGGCATGCCGGCGGTCGACAAGGAGTTCTACGTGATGCAGAGCGAGTTCTACACCGCCGGCGCGATGGGCGAGCCGGGCCTCCAGCCGTTCGACCTCGAGAAGGCCGTGGACGAGGAGCCCGAGTACGTCGTCTTCAACGGCCGCGTCGGCGCGCTGACGGGCGAGAACGCGATCAGCGCGTCGGTCGGCGAGCGCGTCCGGCTGTTCGTCGGCAACGGCGGGCCCAACCTGACGTCCAGCTTCCACGTCATCGGCGAGATGTTCGACCACGTCTACGGCGAGGGCGGCAGCCGCGTGAGCCAGGTCAACGTGCAGACGACGAGCATCCCGGCCGGCGGCTCGGCCATCGTGGACTTCCTCGTCGACGTCCCGGGCCGCTACACGCTCGTGGACCACGCGCTCTTCCGGGCCTTCAACAAGGGCGCCGTCGGCATCCTCGAAGTCACGGGCGACGAGCACCCCGAGCTCCTGCGCCAGGGCACGACCGGCGCGCCCGTCGCCGCCGCGCGCTGACGTGCCCACCCGATCCGTCACTCCCATGACCCGCTCCGCTCTCCTGCTCGCCGTCGTCGCCGTGGCGCTGTCGTCGCCCGTCGGGATCATCCAGCTGGCCGCGATCCCGGCCCTGCGCCCCGTCCCGGCCGCCGAGGCCGTCGTGATGCCGGTCGCCGAGATGGTGCGGATCAGTGCCGGCTCGTACAAGCCGCTCTACGAGACGGCCACGGGCGCGCTCGACGTCGAGGTGGCCGCGTTCGACCTCGGGGTCCAGCCCGTGACGAACGCCGAGTACCTCGCCTTCGTCCGCGCCAACCCGACGTGGCAGCGCTCGGCCGTGGCGCCGCTCTTCGCCGAGGACGGCTACCTCCGCGACTGGGCGGGCGACACGGACCTCGGGCACAATGCCCTGCCGGCGAGCCCGGTCGTCGACGTGTCGTGGTTCGCGGCGCGCGCCTACGCCGAGTGGGTCGGCGCGCGCCTCCCGACGACCGACGAGTGGGAGTACGCCGCGAGCGCCAGCGCGACGCGCATCGACGGCCGCTCGGACCCGGCGTTCGTCCGGACGATCCTCGCGCGCTACAGCCGCCCGACGCCGCGGCCGCTGCCGGCCGCCGGGCAGGGCGCGCCCAACGTCTGGGGCGTCCGCGACCTCCACGGCCTCGTCTGGGAGTGGACCGGCGACACGGCGAGCTCGCTCGTCACGTCGGACTCGCGCAACAGCTCGGACGCCGACAGCCGGCGCTTCTGCGCGGCCGGTGCCGTCGGCGCGTCGGACTTCCACGACTACGCGGCCTTCCTCCGCTACGGCTTCCGCGGCGGCCTCGAGGCCCAGTTCACCGTCCCCAACCTCGGCTTCCGGATCGCCCGGGACGCCTCCTGACCTTCCCCCGATGCGCTTCCGCCTTCTCGCGACGCTTGCCGTCGCCCTCTCGGCCTGCCAGTCCGCCGCGCCGCCCGTGACGGGCCCGCTGCCCGAGTCGTCGGTCTACCGCGTCGACGCGGCGTGGACGACCGACGCCGGCACCCCGTTCGCCCTCGCCGACCTCCGCGGCGAGCCCGTCGCGATCGCGATGGTCTACACGAGCTGCGGGACCGCCTGCCCGCTGATCGTCCGCGACATGAAGGCGCTCGGCGAGGCCGCCGGCACGCCGCTGCGCTACGTGCTCGTCTCGATCGATCCCGAGACCGACACGCCCGAGCGCCTCCACGCCTTCCGCGAGGGCCACGCCCTCGGCGACGAGTGGACGCTGCTGCGCGGCACGCCGTCCGACGTCCAGACGCTCGCCGCCGTTTTAGGAGTTCGCTACCGGACGGACCCGAATGGCATGATCGCCCATTCAAACCTCATCACGCTCCTCGGGTCGGGCGGCGACGTCGTCGCCCGGCAGGAGGGGCTCGGAACCGACCCCGCTTCGACGGTGGCCGCGCTCCGAACCGCTCTCTAACCCTCACCCCACACCCCGCCATGTTCACGAATCGCATTCCCGCTCTCGTCCTGGCCGCCGGCCTCGCCCTCTCCGCCTGCGGCGGTGGCGACGCCCCAGCCCCCACCGCTCCGGTGGCTCCGGCCGCTCCGGCAGCGCCCGCCCCGGAGGCCGCCGCGCCCCCCGCCTACGAGGGCGAAGCCGCTGCCATCACCATCGCGCCCGTCGGCGAGGAGATGAAGTACGCGACGACCGAGTTTACCGTCAAGCCCGGCCAGACCGTCAACCTGACGTTCACCAACACGGCCACCAGCGCGGCGATGCACCACAACGTCGCCATCCTGAAGTCCACGGACGACGTCCAGACCGTCGGCCAGGCCGCGGCCTCGGCGGCGGACACGGACTACATCGCGCCGCGGACGGCCAGCCGCGTCATCGCCCACACGGCCATGTCGGCGCCGGGCGAGACGCACGAGGTGACGTTCACGGCTCCGGCCGCGGGCGACTACCCGTACATCTGCACGTACCCCGGCCACTTCATCATGATGAAGGGCACGATGCACGTCGTCCCGTAACGGCGACGTCGCTTGCGCTCTTTCGGACTGTCATTGCGAGGAATTGAGCGACGAAGCAATCTTGATCCACAGCGCGCTGCGCCTCGAGATTGCTTCGCTTCGCTCGCAATGACAGGCCTTTTTCTGCTAGACGCTCACGCGCCCGGCGCTCGCTCCTCCCATGCCTGCTCTCTCCGACATCGAGACCGACGCCGACATCGCCACGGTCGTCCACGCGTTCTACCGCGACATGGAGGCGGACCCGGTCATCGGGACCTACTTCGCCGGCCTCGACTGGGCGAAGCACCTGCCGAAGATGGTCGGCTTCTGGTCGTCGGTCGTCTTCCAGACCGGCGCGTACCGCGGCCGCCCGTTCGACCCGCACATGCAGATGCCCGGCCTCGCGCGGGAGCACTTCGCGACGTGGGTCGCCCGCTTCCACGCCACCGTCGACGGCCACTTCGCTGGCCCGAATGCGGCCCTGATGAAGGCGCGCGCCGAACAGATCGCCGGCGTCTTCCAGGTCAAGCTCGGCCTCTGGCGCATCCTCGACGCCGAAGCGGCATGACGCGCTCCGACGCCCTTGAGCCGCTCTCCCACGACCACCACGAGGCGCTCGTCTTCGCCGCCGGCCTGCGCCGCGCCCTGCGCGCGGGCGACGACCCGGCCGAGTCCGCCGCGCGCGTCGGCGCCTTCTTTCGCG